>JBAZRU010000068.1:0-15987 GCA_041662805.1 Candidatus Hydrogenedentales bacterium
GGAATGTGGAGGCCAAAAGAGACTATGGGAAGTCGAATGAAGAAGGCAACTTCACGTTGTATGGGTTCATGCCTGGCGGGACCGTGTTTGTGCGGGCCACGCAAGGGCCTGAGTTGAGTGGAATTGAAGGTCCGTGGAAACTGACGCAAGAGAATCTGACCGATGTTGTCGTCCGTGTTGTCCCCGGCACAAAGCTATCCGGTGTACTCGTTGACAAGAACGGAACGCCCGTCGCCAATACTCAGGTTGCAGCGACGTACTTGCGCGAGAACTTCCCCGTGAACAACGAGACCAATGAACAGGGTGCCCACTACATGGACGTCGATCAGAAGCCATCGGTCACGACACTTGTCGACGGCACTTTTGAAGTCGCATGTTCCATGTCGGGCATATACGGCATACAGGCCAGTCCGCCGAGTAGCAAGGACGCGCCCAGTCCTTACTTCACGCAGATACTTAAGCGCGTAGTTGTGCACAAGGGCGAAAATATTCGTGGCCTACGGATTGTCCTCGGACAACCCGAGGAATCAGGGCTTGCCATTGCGGGGAACATAAGAGACCCCGAGGGAAAGCCGCTGGCAGAAGTAAGAGTTGACGCTACCATCATCAAGACCCCGCCAGAATTTGTGGGAAGTTGCGGGTACTCGGAAGCTGACGGTACGTTCCGGATCGTGGGACTCTCCGAGGGCGAGTATGTCATTTCCGGACGGTTATCCGGATACGTCGGGGGAGACCGTCCAAGCATCTCTGCCGGGAGCGATGGTATCGAGCTTGTACTGTCTCCGGCAGCAAGTATTCGCGGACGTGTCGTGGCCGCTTCTTCGGGTGATTCAATCACTGATTATCGCGTGACCCGCTGGAGAGGCGAAATGGAGTACTCCAGTGGCATGTCCGATATGGGCATATCCGCGAAGATGGACGCCGACGGCGTCTTCGCGTTCGACGAAGTCGAATCCGGCGACCTCACTCTATTTGCGAGCGCTCCAGGTTATGTAGTTGCTCGAAAGGTGCTATCGGATGTGCAGCCGGGCCAATCGCTCGACGACGTTGTTATTCAGCTCGAACTGGGGGAACCCATCGAGGGAATCGTTGTAGATACCGCAGGGAATCCGGTACCTGGAGCAAAAGTCTTCGAAGGTTCAGTGCAAGTGGATATGCAGGAGATCGGTTTAGATAAGCCAGTTGCTGTGGCTCACCACGACGGCACATTTCGCGTTGAGAGACAGTCTCCTCCCCCGTGGAACGATCTGTATGCCGCCTACACTCCCGGCTATGCCGTTGGGGCCGCGAAAGTGTCCCAGGATGGATCCAACGCGCGCCATGTACGAATCGTGCTGGAAAAGGGCGGTGGGACGATCGAAGGCCGCGTTACAGTGTCCGGCGCACGCATCGCCGACCCAAGCATCCGAATCAGGGTGTCGATCTACTATCCCGATACGCTGGTGGGCCACCTTGGTGAAGCCAAGTATGGCAACGACGGCAGCTACGAGTTCGCGAACGCACCTTCGGGGCAGGCATCGTTGACTGCTGAGTTGGAGCTGCCAAGCACACGAGGGGATTCGCGCGCCCTCACCCGCGATGCGCATGTCGAAAACGGCAAGGTGACGGTGGAGAACTTCGACTTCGCGGAACTCGCGGGGACTCTCTCCGGCACCGTGTTTCTAAATAACGCCCCCAACAATTACGCGTGGGTCTCTACGCACTGGCAAACGCCGTCGGGAGAAACACAACGCGCCACCGCGATAACCGATACGAGCGGCGCATATTCTCTGGCGGGGCTCCCCGTTGGAAATATAGAGGTGGAGGTATCCGGAAATCTCGGGCCAGGAAAAAGGACGCAAAACACGTTCTCAGTCACAATAGACGAGAGCGGCACGACTCAACAGGATTTCGCTCTGGGAGAAGAGAGCGAGTAGCAAGTCCTGCGCGGCTTCTGGCTGTCGTGCACTTGGGAGCAACCCCGGAGATTATGGCATAGCCCTCCGAAAGCCTTATGCTCATGCTTTGTTCGTTTCCTCAAGCCTTCGCGGTATATAGGGAAAGCCATAGCAAGGGAGGGGGCCATGAGTGTTTGTGTCGTATGTTTGATTCACTGCGCGTTGCTCACGGCGGGGCAACAGGCCAAATACTATGCGTACGACGTCGTGGAGGACGAGCACGGCGTGATCGCGCCGTGGTACCAGGGCCAGAACGGGCAATTCGATTACCGAGTCCGTATCGCCGCGGAAACCCTCAAACGTTATCCATGGACGAAGGGCGACAACGGCGTCCCTCCCACGCCCGAATTCATCTTCAACGGCACGTGGCGCATTGCGCCCGACGGGGCGATCACGGTGCCTCCGTTGCGCGACTGGGACAACGGGGACTGGGGCCAACGCGCCGCATATACGTTGACGGGGCTTGTGGACTATTACCGCTACTCCGGCGATCCCGCGGCCATCGCACTCGTGACGATGCAGGCGGATGCCCTGCTCGACTATTGCCTGACAAGCGCCGATTATCCGTGGCCTCAGTTTCCCATCAGCGTACCGAATCGCGGCAAGCCCTATGGCCAGGCGTCCGCCCAGGGGTTCATGCAGCTCGATATCGCGGCGGAGATAGGTATCGGTTTGTTGCGCGCGTATCAACTCACGGGGAATCCGCGGTGGTTCGACGCGTGCAAGCATTGGGGCGACTTGCTCGCCAAGAACCGGAATACGGAACCTGGTGTGCCGCCGTGGAATCGCTACGCCAACCCTGAGTGCGTCGCGTGGAATGACACGATGACCGGAGGCGTCGCGTTCCTGCTCGCCTTCTTCGACGAACTCCTTCGCCTGGGCTATACCGGTCAGGATGGGGCCATCGTCGAGGCGCGCGCGGCAGGCGTGGCGTATCTGCGGGACACTTTGCTTCCGCGCTGGATCGTCGACGACACGTGGGGACGGAATTATTGGGATTGGCAGGACCCGGTTCAGGCGGAGAACGTCACGGAGTTCGTGGCGCGATACCTGATGGAGCACCCGTCGGAGTTCCCGAATTGGAAATCCGACGTGCGCAACGTGCTGTCGCTGTTTCTGAACCGAACCAGCGTGAACCCGGGTTCGGGCGGCGACACCTATAGCGGTGCGTGGGCGTTCCCGGAATCGTCGAACTGCTGCGGGCGCTCGCTCTGGTATGGGCCGATGGAACTCGCGAATGTGTTCGCGCAGTACGGGACGCAGGCCGAGAGCGCGTGGAGCACGGAACTCGCCCGGCGCATCCAGATCCTGGCGACGTACGATGGGCATGAGAACGGCATCGTCGAGGACAACATCGACGGGGGTCCCGTCGTCGCGGACGCGTGGTTCAAGATTGCCGGACCCATGGCGTTGAAACACGTTCTTGCCTCGATGGCATTCCTGCCCGCCGTCGAAGGGGCGAGTCGCGAGAATCACCTCATGCGCAGCACGGGCGTTGTTAGCAATGTCGTTTACGGCAAAGGGCGCATCGCCTACAAAACGTTCGATGCAATTGCGCCCGCGACGGATGTGCTGCGCTTGGCGTTCAATCCGACTTCGGTGGAAGCCGATGGCGAGCCGCTTGCGCTGATGCCTGCACTCGACGCGGTTGGATACACGGCGCTGCCGCTGTCGAATGGCGATTTTCTGGTGACCGTCCGGCACGACGGATTCCGCGACATCGTGATACAAGGCGAAGACCCGCAGCAGACTCAGACGGCAGAGAAACTGTCGCGAACAGGCACTTGGCATTCGAATCCCCAAGGCCACTGGTCGAGCAGAGAAGCAGGGGCGTCTCTGGAGTTTGGGTTCACCGGAAATCAGTTTCGCATTATCGGCGATGTCGGACCCGCGGGTGGCCTTTCGGATGTAATTGTCGACGGCATACCGCAGCGCGTTGCCATCGACTCCTGGAATCCTTCACCACGTTTCGATCAGGTTCTCTACTACCTCAACGGACTTCCGAATGCGTCGCACACGGTGCGTGTGGTCGTGCGTTGCGCGAGTAATCCCAGAGCGGACGGCTTGTTCCTCGACGTCAAATCGGTGCAATGGTCCGATGCTACGGGCGCATGTGATTTCGGAAGCGGTGGAGGCCCGAAAGAGGCGCAGCGCATGATCTTTGGTTATCCTCGCCGCGACGATTTCGTCGATAGCGCGGGCAACGCGTGGCGTCCTGCAACCGAATGGGTGGCTCGCGGCGGCGCTGACGCCGATATCGTGAAGCAATCATGGTGGAGCGAGCGCCGCCGCCTCGCCGTCGCGAATACAGAGAACCCAGAGTTGTATCGCTACGGCGCGCACGCGCCGGAATTCTGGGCGAACATCACCGTGGCCCCGGGGACCTATCACGTGAAACTCGGTTTCGCCGAGACTCGCGAAATAGAACCCAAGCTGCGCGCCGTGACCGTGCTCATCAACGGGGAGGAGCGTGTAAGCGATATGGACGTGGCGGCGACGGCGAAGGGCATCAATACGGCGGTCGATCTCGTCTTCAACGACGTGAAGCCGGTGAGCGGTGTGATCGAAGTGCGGTTTGTGAACAAGAACGGCGGCGAGGCCATGTGTCAATGGATTGAAGTTGGGCCAGGCGACGGAGGTGTCGGCGCGACGCCCGTGCCGGTGGCAAAACCATAGTGCGTAAGGGGCGGCAGCCGGGGGCGGCTGACACACATCTTTAGGACTTGCCAAGCGATGTTGCCGACCGAGGGCGGCTGACACACACGTCTCAGACTTGCCAAGCGATGTTGCCGAGTGCGCCACTCTTTCCCAATGTGGGGCAGCCGCCCCCGGCTGCCGCCTCTTGAGTCGCAGCTTTGCTGAAACCGCTTACACCTTCAGCCCGACTGCCCGCATCAATTCCAGGGCATTGCTCTTTTGCACGACGCCCGCGCGCAATTGATAGTCGAATACGAGCTTGCCGTCTTCGAGGTGGTCTTCGAAGTGGACGTTCGCCGCGCGCGACGACAGCGCGTCGGCGATGCGCGCCAAGGCCAGGTCGTGCGTGGTCACCAGGCCGATCGCGCCCGCATCCAGGAAGCCGCGCAATATTGCCTCCGCGCCCAACTGCCGGTCGTGCGAATTCGTGCCTGCGAGGATTTCGTCGAACAGAAACAACACGGGCTTCGGCCCCTTGGTGAGATCCATCACGGCGCGCAGCCGCTGAATTTCCGCGTAAAACCGCGACCGCCCTTCGTGAATCGAATCCTGTATGCGCAACGTTGCGCCAATCGTGAGCGGGCTCATGCGCAAGGCCTTCGCGCACACCGGCGCGCCCATCTGCGCCAACACGGCGTTGATGCCCACCGTGCGCAACAGCGTGCTCTTTCCGGACATGTTCGATCCGCTCACCACCAGCATACGGGTCGTCTCGTCGAGATGCGCGTCGTTGCGCACGCATGCGGCGGATGGCAATAGCGGATGCCCCAGGGACTCGCTGTGGACCAGCGGTCCCGTCGCGACGAGTTCCGGAAACGGATCGCCGGGATGCTCGTAGGCGTAGGCGCTCATGGAGCACAAGGCCTCCAACTCGCCCACTGCTTCCAACCATTCCGCCACGTGTCCACCGTGGCGTGTCCGCCACGTCTCGAACGCGCACGCAAACTGGATGTCCCACATCAGTAACGCCGCAATAGGCGCAAAGAGTTGGTTATTGCGCGCCTCGTGCCAGCCCGCCAACCGGTGAAGCCGCGCAATGCACACGGATGCGGAAACGCCGCGCGACGCAATGCGCGCCTGGAGCGCCTTCAAGCGCGGACTCTCGAACGTTTCTCGCTCCATTCGCGCCAGCACCAGCGCGAGCACGCCAAGCTCCCGTTTGGGTTCATCCATCGACGCAATAGCGCGTCGCACGCCCTTCTGCAGCGGACGCGTCGCGGCCCACGCGACGACAATGGCCACTGCGAATGGAACAGTCGCCATCCCTGTGACCAACATCGCGAACGAGACCACGAGCGCAACGCCAAGCAGCGTCGCGACAATGCGCGCCTTCATGACCTGGAACTCTTGAGGCCCGGTCGCCCAGCGGATCAGGACGCCTGGCTGAACGCCTTCCCGGATGCCCTGGCCAAACTGCGCCAGGTCTTCGCGCAGATCAAGGCGCGTTCTCAGCTCTTCCACGGCCCGTTGCCGCGCGGTGATTTCGTCCAAGTCAGCGGGCGTGCAGAGCCAGTCCGCCAAGGTTTGTTGTCCGGCACGCGTGCGCGCCAGGCACATGAGTTGAAACAGCGAGCCGCGTCCTACCAGGTCCAAGTCTGCCGCGTTGAGATGCTCGGCCGGGACAAGCCCTTCGCCGCTCAGGCCCAAGCCTGCCCACCGGTCTTCCATTCGCGCGATGCCGTGTTCATAGAATGCGACGGATGTTCGTGCGCGGTCGCGCGCGCGGATGACGCGGTCGTGTCGAACGGCAAGAAGCACAAATGCGATGACCGGCGCCACCACCCAAGCCCATACCGTGGTGTCGATCCAGAGAGCAGCGACGAGAATAGCCAACGCTACCGCGAACACGACGAGACGCAGGTTCGCATACAACGCGTCGCGCGTGTCGAGACGGCGCACGTCGGCGTTGCGCGCCTCCAAGCGACGTTGGTACTCGGCCTTTGCGTGAGACTGTAGGTCCATCGATTCCTCTCGGCATGGATTGCGAATGAGAGACCAACTATAGCATGCGGGCGCGTTGACCTACGCTCCGCGCCGCACTATGCTCGAACCAATCAGGGATAGCGCAATTCACGGGTGGAAGGGGAAACGTATTTATGAAGACGGCGCGTAACGGAAGTGGCGGTTTCGTAGGTTCCGCCATCGCCTTGTCGTTTGGTCTCCTACTCGCAGGCTTCGTGTTCTCCGGCACGGCCTCGGCCCTGTTGTACCGCACCCCGGAAGGCACGCTGAAAGACAATTGCGTCGTGTGGGACGACGGTGTGTATCACCTGTTCACGATGTACCGGCGCGTGCCCAAGGATCGCGATCAGGACCAATGGCGTGGCGTCTGGTCGGCGACCTCCACAGACGGCGTCCATTGGAAAGACGTGGGCCCCGTCATCAACGACGCCCCGTTCGGCATCTACGCGATGCGCGTGTGGAAAGCGGGCGACAAGTTCCTCATGAACCACGGCAGCTTTACGGGCGAAGCGCAAGACGTGTTGAAGCTATGGGAATCGTCCGACCTCGAGCACTGGACCTACCTGGGTCCGGAGTTCGACATTCGCCGTCCCGACGGCCAGCGCATCGATCACATGGACGTCGTCACCGAGGTAGAGGCGGGAAAGACCGTCTACTACGGCTACGCGGTCGGCGGCATGCTCCGCTCCGAAGACAGCTACAAGTGGACCTGGCTCGGCGACGTTCCGCTCACGGACAAGCTCGACATCCGCGTCGTGCAGGAACCGGGCGGATGCCAACGCATCGGCGATTTGTTCTACCTCCTCGTCGGCGGGTTCTTCCCCGGCAACTACGAATACGCCGTCGGCACGTATATCTCCGAAGAACCCACTGGCCCCTTCCGGCCCGACTACCCGGCGCTACGCCTCAACGGCTATTCGGGGCGCAACCTCGTGGCGCTGTGGGCAGGCTATTGCCGCAAACCCGACGAATTGCTGCTGACCAACTACATCCTCGACCCCGTCGGCGATTTCTGGTGGCACGCGCCGCTCAAGACGGCCGTCATCGACGATGCAAAACACCTGCGCATGGGCTACTGGAAGGGCAACGAAGCGCTCAAGGGAGCCGAACTCCCCTGCGACCTAGCGCGCGCCCAATCCGCACTACCGGACTCCGGCAATGCCGTCAACGCGACATCGGACGCGCTCACCTTCGTTGCCGCGCCACGCCCCCAGAGCAAATGGATCACTCCCGGCGACCCCAACTGGTCGCTCGCCTTTCTTGAGACTCCGCTCAAGGCTGACAAAGGCCTCGTTATCGAAGGGACGATCAAGGTCACGCGCTTGAACGACATATTCATTCCTACCATCGGCATCTGCCTTGAACGGCCCAACCAGGAAGCTACCGCCATCCTGTTCGAGACGTGGGGTCAGACCGAGATCGGCACGCTTCGCTGGTCCGGCGCGGTGCACTTCGACTCCGAAGACAAGACCGGATTCGGGTGCGCCACCGTCGCCGGAATTACTCCGGACAAGACCTGCCGCTTCCGAATCCTGTACCGGCAGAACATCTTCGAGTGCTACCTCGACGACTTGCTCGTGCAGACCTACTCCATCAAAGATTTCACAGGCCGCATCGGCTTCGTTGTCCAAGACGGCGAAGGGACCTTCGGCGATCTGAAAGCGTGGGAGATGAGTTTGCCGTAGCTAAGGAGCATCTCCGTAAACGCTTCTCGGCAATACGCGCGTTGATCGGCGTATAGGCGTCCCGAAGGGCCAGCGGGAGTGGCGCGGTCGGGACCACGCCACAGCGAGAGGTATCCCCGATTACTTTGACGAAACAAGGGGGGTAACCACGGTTAACATCTCCCGATCCGGCCACTTGCGGAGACCGACGGTCTGCGTCGCGTCGCTCGCTCCAGGGGGTGTACCCCGAGTATTTTGACGGAACAAGGGGGTACCCTCGGTTAACATCTCCCGATCCGGCCCCTTGCGGCGACCAAATTGTGAATGTCTCGCTGCTCTCCCCAGGGGTGCACCCCGTGCATTTTGACGATACAAGGGGGAACCCTTGGTTAACATTTGCACCGGTGGTTATATCCGCCAGTGAACGGAATGCGAGTCTGCGTCCATTTCGCGGCAGGGTCCCGTGAAGTTTTGACGATACAAGGGGGGTGCCTCCAGTTCTGGAATCTCGACGCCAGCCACGAACGGCTGGGAGCCGGGAATGGGATTGCGTTGGCATAGTTCGGGGCCTCGTAAAATGTCCCCTATATATAGGGACATCTGTTGCACTCGGGGAGGGGAGGAGACCTGTCGGCGTCGCGCGGTCGGGGACCACGCCACAGCGAGGAGATCGCTCTCAGGCGATGTCGCGCACGGAGTCCCACGCCTGATCTTTGAGCCGTTGCCACGCTTTCAGGATATGTTCTGGCTTCAGCTTGCGTCGTTTGCGCTCACTCCACTTCTGGACTGCAACTACGGCCGCCTGTGCATCATCTCGGGCCGACGCGTTTTCGCGCATTACCCAATGAACGGAACTGAGGAGCTCTAAACCATAGGGGTCCTCAAACCCGTCGATGAGCGCGGTCACGCGCTTCATGCGTTTCAGGGTTTCGACATCTGTTTGGAGAAAACGGTCTGCCTCCTCCACCGCGCCCGGAAGCAGTTCAAGCGTCTTGGTCGGCGTGTCCTTGCCGTCCCCGTAGCCTTGGGTGTAGTGCTTTTCCATTCGTATGAGAACTTGTCGGAGATTCACGGCATACGGCCCGAAATCGCGCGCCTCAAATTGAAATCGCAACGGCTGCCCCGTTTGCTGAAGGAAGTACATGAGTTTATGGACTTCCAGCAAACTCACAAACGGGTCAAGCAACCCCTTCAGGTACCGATCCATCAGCGCGATGAGCGCCGCTTGGCCGATGGTCATTTTCGGCCGTTCGGTGCGGTTCGGCATTTCCGCGGCATCCGGCGCAGCGCCGGGCGCGTACACGAGAATGTCGACGCCGGCAAGTTCTCGCAGCGCGGCTTCAATGCGGGGTCCTACATCATTCCAATCGAGCCCACCGTTTCCGCAACCGAGCGGAGGAAGGGCAATGGATCTAATTCCGAGATTCTGGATTACGGCCTTGAGGTCTACGAGGCCCGCCTCAATGTCGGACATCTTACTGGGCCTTCGCCAGTCGCCCTTCGTCGGGAAGTTGATGATCCAGTGCGGACCACCGGCGAGACCGCCGAGATCGAATACGTGCATCTTACCAAGATGCACTTCGCCAGCTTTGCACGCCCTCTCGTAGTCGCGAAACATTTCAGGATACGCTTGCTTGAATTGCAGCGCGATCCCGCGCCCCATAACGCCGAGCGTGTTGACCGTATTGACCAGTGCCTCGGCGGGGGCTTCAAGCAGATTACCTTTGACGATTTGTACCATGACGATTCAATAGTACCACGCCGATCGCACGTTAACCACAGGCTTGTGCGCCGCGCCTTCTAGCATCTTTTCAACGTTCAGAGCGACCATTGTGTCGTGACACCCAATTTCGATTATCCCTGCCCAAGGGAAGAAATCGGCGACAAGAAATTCCGCCGACTTCTCGTGCGTCTTGCGCGTCCATTGATTGGCGTGAATCGCACTCCAATCCAACGTGGATAACTGCGATAGGTCGGAATAGAAGTTCGCGTGAAACGAACCGGCATTCCCATCGCTAATCGCCCATTCGCTACCGAGATTGACGGCGTACCCAATTGTGCTAACGAGGTGAATTACCGTTGTTTGGCAGCCTGACGGTTTGCCCGTATTGCCTTGATTTATGGTGTAAAGCATAGGTGAGCGGGGACAGTAATAGAACGGCACAAACTCACCTACAAACCGCTCATGGCAGCAGACCACTTTGATTTGAGTCAGGCGGCGCGTCTTTATGTGGCTGAGTCCGATGATTGTGGGGCTTCGCTTCTGCATACAAGCATCCGAAAGCAGTCCTCCCGCCGACAGTATTCCTGGAAGGTTTGTCATATCCGTGATGTGATAAATCGATATCTTACCGTGGGAGCTAGACATTCGAATCATTTCCACTGAATTCTGCGGGTTCTTGGTTTCCAGAAGATCACTTCGGTGGCCAACCATTAATTGGCAGAGTCCTTCGGCGACTCAAGTCCCCCAAAGCCGCTCTTGTCAGAAGCCATACCCACCGATTATGAAATGCCGATTCCTCTTCATCTTCGATTAATACAGGTCCAAACGCCACACTAATCGAATGCCCTATGGTCATGGACATCGCATAGTCTGCATCCCTTAGAATCTCGCTGGGCTTTAGACTTCGTCTACAGGATTACACCAATGTCCATGACGGCTCAATGTCATCCCCTCGACCGAACGGTCTGCTCGATAGCACCGCCCCTTTCTTGCACTTCCCCGCAATATCGGCCTAGACAATCTCGGCATCTCCATTTTCGCCGTATGCCCTTTCTTACAGGGTTGATTGTGCCAATCCCGGCAGTCGGGGACGTCCGCCACACGCGGAGGATTCGTTACCGGAACTTGATCAACTTCGCCTTGATAATCCGGACGCGGTCGTAGTTGGGTCGGGTGGATTCTTCGGAACGGTCGCGGTTGCGGGATTCTTCGTAGTAGTTGCGGTCTTGCACGTTCGCGACTTCAATCGATTCGTACACGACGGCGTCCGCGCCGCGTTTCATGGCTTCCTTTTCGGCGCGTTTGAGCAGGCGCTCTTCGCTGACGCGGTTGGCTTGGGCAAACAGTTTCAGTTCGCCGAGTTCGGTATAGGGCTTGTCGGCAGGGGCGTCTTTCACGTACACATCGAGATGGGTGGTGGGCGGCAACGGCTCGCCCGTGTATTGGACCGTCGTGCAGGAGGCGGCAAGAAGCAGCGTTGCACAGCTCGCGATTATCTTCTTCAACATAATGTACCAGCCTTTATCAGGTAACTCCGTGTCTCTCACGTCAACCTATTGCCTTCGTTTCGCCAGTATGCGCTATTCTATTTCTTGCTGCGTCCGTTCTCGGCGAACCGGTCGCACAACATCCCCGGGGGAGGATTGCATTCATGAGAGTATTCGAGAGGCCTGGACCGGTCAATACGGATGAAGTCATTTCGATTGTCGAGGCGGCATCATCCACGTATAGGTACGTTGTGGCGGCTTCGATTACGGGGGATTCCGCAATCCGGCTGAAGGAGCGGGTAAGCGACAGAGAGATAGTCTGCGTCACCTGTCCGCAGGGCATGAACTGGGAAGTGGAGAAGATGGGCGAAGGCCCGTTTGCCGCCATCCCCGAGCTGGACTTCATGCGCGCCGAGTGGGCTAGGCAGGGGCTGACACGGGTGCCGATGGGGGTAACCCCGGAGAATAGACAACAGCTTGACAGGCTTGGGGTTACGATTGTCCAGGGGACCATCCCGCTATTTGGTCCCACCTTCTCCATGCGGTTGCATCTTCACAAGACCACGGACCTCGACGTAATGGCGAAGACCCTTGAATTGATATCCACGGGCACGCTGGTCTGTCTGGAATGCGTCCTCATGGCCGTTGATGCGGGGATAGTGCCCGAAGGCGAACAGGTCATTGCCGTGGCCGGGACCGAGCGCGGGCTCGATACGGCCTGGGTGATCCGGGCAAGCGCTTCGCACAATTTATTCCACCCTGCCAAAGGAACCCGGTTTGTCGAACTCTTGGCCAAACCCGGTATTGCGGCAATACCGGACGTGGAGATTGAGTATCTACGGTAGAGGGCTAACCCCAGCGGGTTAGTCGATGACCGTGGCGTTGGGTAAACCCAAAGCCGTTGAGCAATTCGAAGTCTGCGGTTCACCTGGCGCCGCGCTCGGCGATCGCGGCGCTACCGGTGGCGCTCGGCGAGGGATGCTATCGGCTGCGCAAGGTACACGCCCTCAACCCAATCGCGTTGAAGCGCGAGACGCCCCGCACTTGGCATCGAATTTGACTGCACACCGGCTGCCCATTATACTCTCCCTTTCCTAAATGACGGCGCTTGAGCTTCACGGGCGAACTGTCTCCGGCGGAGGATACGCCATTTCCGGCGGACGGGGGCAGAACTTAATCGCCCGGCGTGTCAATCGCCGTCCAGGAGGCTGCCGGTCGTGGCGTTCTACTATAACGAGCCTTCGCGCACCTTCAGCGAATATCTGCTGATACCGAATCTGACGAGCAAAGACTGCACGCCGGACAGGATTACTCTGCGCACGCCTTTGGTGCGGCACAATGTGGGGACGGATCCGGCCCTGTCGTTGAATATCCCCTTTGTTTCCGCCGTGATGCAAGCCGTCTCCGACCACAATATGGCCATTGAACTGGCCCGCTGCGGAGGCGTCTCGTTCATCTTCTGCTCGCAATCCATCGAGTCTCAGATCGAGATGGTGCGTAGGGTCAAGAAGTTCAAGGCGGGGTTTGTCATCAGCGATACGAACCTGCGGCCCGACCAGCCGTTGACGGACGTCGTGGCGGCCATGGAGCGCACGGGGCATTCGACCATTCCCATCACGCACGATGGCACGCCCGCGGGCAAGCTCATGGGCATTCTGACGAGCCGCGATTTCCGGATTCACAAGTCCGACCTGAACGCGCCGATCAGCGATTTCATGACGCCGTTCAAGAAGCTCAAGTACGGCAAAGAAGGAATCACACTCAGCGAAGCCAACGACATGATCTGGGAGTATAAGCTCAATTGTCTTCCCATCGTGAGCGACGACCAGAGCCTTCGCTATCTCGTCTTCAGAAAAGACTACGATGCGCACCGCGAGAATCCCGAAGAATTGGTGGATGACCATAAGCGCCTGATCGTGGGCGGCGGCATCAACACGCGGGATTACCAGGAGCGCGTCCCTGCCTTGGTGGAAGCCGGCGCGGATGTCCTTTGCGTGGACTCGTCCGACGGATTCACCGAGTGGCAGGCCGATACCATCCGCTGGATCAAAGAGAACTGCGGCGAACACGTGCGCGTGGGCGGCGGTAATGTCGTCGAGGAAGACGGATTCCGGTATCTCGCCGACGCGGGGGCGGACTTCGTGAAAGTCGGCGTGGGTCCCGCATCGATTTGCATCACGCGCGAGCAGAAGGGGATTGGCCGCGGCCAAGCCACGGCGCTCATTGAGACCGTGAAGGCACGCGATCAGTACTGCAAGAAGACGGGCATTTACGTGCCGCTGTGTTCGGACGGCGGCATCGTCCACGATTACCATGTCGTGCTGGCGATGGCCATGGGCGCGGACTTCGTGATGCAGGGCCGCTACTTCGCGCGGTTCGACGAGGCTCCGGGCCGCAAGATACGCGTCCGGGGCAATTACATGAAAGAGTATTGGGGGGAAGGTTCCGACCGCGCGCGCAATTGGCAGCGCTACGACACCGGTGGCGCGTCGAAGCTTTCGTTCGAGGAAGGGGTCGACGCGTACGTCCCGTATGCGGGACGCCTCAAAGACAACCTCGCCATCACGCTCAGCAAAATACGTTCGACCATGAGCAACTGCGGCGCCCACAGCATCGCAGAATTGCACGACACCGCGCGCCTCACGCTTGTCTCGGCGACGAGCATACGCGAGGGCGGGGCTCATGATGTCCTTCTGAAAGAGAGCGACATTACGTCGGAGACCTAAACGCAGTCACCCATCACGGCAACGGCAATGCAAGAACACAACAAGCCCATTATCGTCCTCGACTTTGGAGCCCAGTACAGCAAGCTCATCGCCCGGCGCGTGCGCGAGGCCAAGGTGTTCAGCCTTATCCTTCCGTACAACGTTTCCGTGGAGGAAATCAAAGCGCGCAAGCCCGCGGGCATTATCTTCAGCGGAGGCCCCGCGAGCGTTCATGCCGACGGCGCGCCCAAACCCGATCCCGCGGTATTCGAGCTAGGCGTCCCCATCCTCGGAATTTGCTATGGCGTGCAGCTTTTCGCCGACATGCTTGGCGGAAAGGTGGAGCGCGCCGCAAAACGCGAGTACGGCATCGCGCACCTCGAGCACACGGACACCACCGGATTTCTAGATGGAATCGACGCGCGAACGCAGGTGTGGATGAGCCACGGCGATTCCATCACTAAATTGGCTCCGGGGTTCACGACTATCGGGACGACGGAGAACTGCGCTTTCGCCGCCATCGCGGACAAGAAGCAGCGCTTCTACGGCGTTCAGTTTCACCCCGAGGTCGTGCACACGCCGCAAGGCACCAAGATTCTCTCCAACTTTGTTCACACGATTTGCGCCTGCCCAGCCGATTGGGACATGGGCTCTTATGTCGATGTTGCGATTGAAGAGATTCGCGCGCAAGTGGGCAATGGGCGCGTGGTGTGCGGGTTGAGCGGCGGCGTCGATTCGAGCGTCGCGGCAATGCTGATCCATCGCGCCATCGGCGACCGGCTGGCCTGTGTATTCGTGAACAACGGTCTGCTGCGCAAGGGCGAGGCCGATTTGGTCCAACGGGTTTTCCGCGACAACTTCCACGTTGATCTTCACTACGTCGACGCGGAGGAGCGTTTCTTGACCGCCATGGCCGGCGTCACCGACCCGGAACAGAAGCGCAAGATCATCGGCAGTTTGTTTATCGACGTATTCGAGGAAGAGGCAACGCGGCTTGGCAAGGTCGATTTCCTGGCCCAAGGCACGCTCTATCCGGACGTGATCGAAAGCGTGTCCGCCACGGGCGGCCCATCGGTCACGATCAAGAGCCATCACAACGTCGGCGGTTTGCCCGACCATATGAATCTCGAGCTCGTCGAGCCGCTGCGCGAACTTTTCAAAGACGAAGTACGCGTGCTCGGTAAGGAACTGGGATTGCCTGACGAGATCGTTTGGCGGCACCCGTTCCCCGGCCCGGGGCTGGGCGTGCGCTGTATCGGCGCGGTGTCCAAGGAACGGCTCGACACGTTGCGCGACGCGGATGCGATCTTCATCGACGAGATCAAGCAGGCTGGGTTGTACGGAGCAGTTTGGCAAGCGCTCGTGTGCTTGTTGCCGGTGCGTAGCGTGGGCGTCCAAGGCGACGAGCGCACGTACGAAGAGGTTTGTTCTTTGCGGGCCGTCACGAGTGAAGACGCCATGACGGCGGATTGGTACCGATTCCCGCCCGAGGTGCTTCAGCGTGTATCGAATCGTATTTGCAATGAAGTGAAGCACATCAATCGCGTGCTCTACGACGTGACTTCCAAGCCGCCGGGCACCATTGAGTGGGAATAGGCGTGTTGGTTGCGACATTGATTTTGAACCCGGAGTAGGCGCCCGGAATCAAAGCAGGTGATGACGGGGGAGCGGCTTCACTGGGTTTCCGCATTGCAAGACCCAACTTAGGCGGGGAGAGCCAGGTTAATGTTTTTCATAACCGCAAAACGGCGGTTGTCAGCTCAGATTGTCGAGACTGAGGTCACGGCTCCACTGATCGCCCGCGCCGCAAAG
>JBAZRU010000069.1:0-15947 GCA_041662805.1 Candidatus Hydrogenedentales bacterium
ACCGCTACAAGGAGAAAATCACCGAGGCGCACGGAACTCTTCAACACGGACGGATCGGGTTTGTTCGCGCAATACTCCATGAAGCCGACGAGCAAGCGCCCGTTGCCCCACAGCAAGGCCATGTGTTCGCTGCCGATGGCGCTGGGCTCAAACTTCAAGGACTCCGCACCGAAGCGGCCGTCCGCCCGTTGGTGTTTCATCGCTTCGAGAACGAGTCCATCGAGATACGCGGCGGCATCTTGCGACGGCATCTCGGCAAACGCGCCGATGACGCGCCCCGAAAGGTCGCCGCTGTAGTTCGTGAATCTTCGGGGATAGTCCGCGCGAAGCATGACGTCGGCCAGCACAAAGTCGGGAGTGAATCTTGGCTCGGCGCCTTTCAGCATGCGCTGAGTAACCAAATCGATGCGCGTTTGAAGCTCACCGGGTGCGGGGACTGTTTCCTGGGCGGCGCCGACCTGGGACAAGCCCGCAGCCGTGATGAGCAGGGCGAGCCATGGAGAAAAAGTCTTCATCGAGCGTACTCCATTCGATATTGAATCCTGATTCACTGTGTACGAAGGCGCGATTCGATGTAGCGTGCCGTCTCTTCCTTTTGGTGGGCGCGCGCCAACTCGGCAGGCGTCCGGCCATCTTTGTTTCGAGCGGTTGCGTCAGCGCCTCTGTCTATCAAGAATCGAGCCATTGCATTTCTTCCGTGCATGGCCGCCATGTGAAGCGGGGTGTCATCGAAGAAATCGCGCGCGTCGATGGTTGCCCCCGCCTCCAACAGAACCTTCGCTCGCTCCGTTGCCATGTACCACGCCGCGATGTGGAGTGGCGTCAAGCCGGTTGTGTCCTTCGCGTTCACGTCCGCGCCGTGCTCGATCAACCACTGGACCACCTGAGCGTTGCCGCATGTGACGGCGGCGTGGAGAGGGGTCTTTCCGCGGGCATCGCGTGCGTCGATTGCTTTGGCGTTGCGTTCAACGGACAAAGCCACGGCAGGGACGTCCCCTGCCGCGGCCTGATCATGAATGGAATTCGTGCAACCGGCACATACGGACACTGCTGCAATCAGCGCCGCATACAAAGCCGGTCCGAAGCTTCCCCTCTTTCCGTGCATCTCCCCGATTTCGTATTCTCCCTCAGGGGGCCGCAATGGTCGCCTTTTCGTATAATTCTTTGGCGTTTTCCGGTGTGACTTTTGTGGGCTGCAAGATGATCCGCGGCTCCACCTTCTCTCCCTTCAGCATCTTGACGCCATAGTCGAACGCCTCGGCAGCACAGGGAGGATAGACGAAGGTGCACGCCAGCACACCGTCGATCACTTTCTTGATACCGCCAGCTTCTCCACCAAGTCCATCGACGCCGACGAAGATCATCTCTTTTTCGCGTCCTGCCTCTTGCGCGGCGAGGTAACACCCCACGGCCATCGGGTCGTTGTGCGCATAGACAACGTCGATCTTTGGATTTGCCTGAAGCAGCGTCTGCATGCGCTTCTTGGCCTCGTCTTGCAGCCAGTTCGCAACTTCCTCGATAACCGTCACGCCGGCAATCGTGTCGATATTCTTGCGGGCTCCGTTGTGCCGCTCTTCCTGCGGCTTGGTCCCCAACAGGCCCTTCATCTCCACGACGACGGGGTTCTGAATGCCCTTGCCTTCACAGTGCTCTTTCACGTATTGGCCTGCCATCTCCCCGATTGCCACGTTGTCCGCGCCCACGAAGGCATCGTAGACAGGCTCGGCGAGGTCGCGCTCCAAGCAAATAACCTTGATCCCGGCGTCGTGCGCGCTCTTGACCACGCCCGTGAGGGGTGTCGCCTCGTTGGGGGCGACAATCAACAGATCGACTTTCTGCAAGATGAGGTTCTCAATCTGCGCCCGCTGCTTTGAATTGTCTTGCTGAGCATCGTGGATGACCAGTTCATAGCCGTCCCCGTACTCCTTCTGTTTGGATTTGAAGATGTTGTTTTGGGCAGTACGGTAGGGTTCGGCGCTATTGCACTGCGAAAAGCCGATCACGAGCTTCTTTTGTGCGCTTCCGCCGGAAGCCGTCTGACCGTCGGAAGACCCTTCCGCGTTCGGACCGGGCGCGGCCGGTTGCCCGCACCCCAGCATCCCAAGACAAACCACTACTGCCAACGCGCCTAGCACTTTGCGCTTCACTGGAATCACCCTCCCCATTGTCTGTAAGAATCCGGCCTTCCCGCCCAAACCAGACGCGTACCGTGCGTTTAAGTGTCTCTCTTCACGCCCACCAACTGCAACCACACCGCAATCACGATGATGACGGCCTTCAGCATGAACTGCACATTTTCGTCGACATTGTTCAAACCAAGCAGGTTCGACAATATGCCCAACGCGAGCGCGCCGACCATGGTACCAAAAATACTTCCCTTGCCACCGGCGAGACTCGTTCCACCGATGACCGCTGCCGCAATGGCATCCAGTTCGTATGCCACGCCCGCGTTGGGATTTCCCTGGTGGTTTTCGCAACAGTGCATGATTCCGGCAATACCAGCCAGAAGTCCACAAAACGTATAGACGCGAATCTTCACCCAATTGACCTGAATGCCCGTGAGTCGCGCCGCCACTTCGCTTCCACCGACGGCGTACAGATATCGGCCAAACCGCGTGAGGCGCAGTAGGACGTACCCGATCAGCGCGACGACGATGAACGTGGGCACGAGTACCGTCTTCTGCGCGATGAACATGACCACGCGCGAAACAGGGCTATCGCCAAAGCCGATGTCGATGTTTGCATTGTCCACGAGCCAGCGTGCGAAACCGCGGCTACCGATCATGGCTGCCAGCGTGACGATAAACGGCTGCATTCTCAGGCGGGCGATGATAACGCCGCTTGCGAATCCAAAAAGGGACGTTGCCGCGAGTGCAGCGAGGATCGCGGCTGGCAAGGGCCACTGCCTATCGGAGAGCGTGTGGGCAAAGATCGTCCCCGACAGGGCCAATAGAGAGCCCACGGACAAATCGATTCCACCGGAGATCACGACCAACGTCATTCCCGTCGCGATGACCGCGATAACGGAAATCTGCTGGAGAATATTGGCGAGATTTGCGCCTTGGAGAAAAATGGGGACTCCGCCAGGGGACAAAAAGAAGACTCTACTCAGGATACGGTCCCAGCCTGTGGCATCGGCGGGATCCAATACCCGGTACGGCGAGAAGACCGTGGCCAAAACCAGCACAAACAACAGCGTCCCAAATGGCCGCACCCAGTTCTGGCGCAGCACTCCCCCAATCCTGGTGTTCATTCTCCCCGCATCCTATACGATGGCGATTGGGCCATCCTGTTTCGCCTGCTATATTTCCGTTTTCGTTTCGGGCGCAACAGCAGCTTGACTGTCCTCTAGCTCAATGCCCTCCACGCTCTTCTTGATCTTGGGCGTGAAGATGGCTTGCCCGTCCTTGACCTCAATGCTTTCCAGCCCTTCAATCGCGGGCTGGAACTTGGGATCGCGGTTCACGCCTTCCGCCCAGTTCTGCCCCCTCATCCCGGCCATGATTTCTTCTGGAGCGGGCTTCCCTTTCAGCTCGACCGATTCCATGTGGAGTTGCAATATGCCGTTGCGAAGCAGCACCGAAAACGACGCGGACCCGTTGAAGTAACGGCCAGCCATACGCAGTTTGTCGAGCGGCATGCTGATCTGCCCCGTCACTTTGTCTCCATCGATGGAAACATGGACGCGCCCTTTCAACTCCACCCAGTCGGGATCGTTTGCGATAATCGCGTTGATGTCTTCCCCTGTAAGGACCAAGGGCTCCACCGGAGTGCCCTGCTTGACGGCATCGCGAAAGGCCGTGATGCGTGCGTCGATGGCCGCGAATTCTTCCGGGGTGGCGCTGCTGACCGGAAGCTGCACGGGCGCTTTGTCCGAGTAGGTATCCACGACGCTTCCAATCATTACGTACGCGGCGACGCCCAGCAACACAATGAGCAACGCGAGCGCGAATGCACATCCGCACCCGACCATGAGCCACGGAAAACCGCCGCGCTTCGGGGGCATCGGCAAAGGAGGATTGTACTGAGGCTGTGACATCGTCGTATCTCCGTGTGTTCTCCGAGGTGCGGAATTATCTCTTCCCTCGACGCTCCACTTTCCATTCTTCTTCCAGCGACATGGACTCCCCCGTCTCAAGGGTCTCTGTAGGACCCTGCAATGCTGCGCCGTAAGTCTTGGTTGCGTCGTCCAACACGCACAAGAACGTACAGCCTTTGGGCACGTCCTCTTCTTTCGCCGGCTTGTTGTGCATCTTGCGCACCCATGAGCCCGAACGATTCTCGACGGTACACCCCGACACAAACGAACCCAGCACGACCTTCTCCGCCGGAGCCGTCGGCGGAATGGGAATCAGCCAGTACTTCAACGAGCGCACGACGAAAGGGGCAAGCGGCCCGTCACCGGCAAGCACACGAACTTCGCCCTCTTTTCTGTCGAGCCGGACGGTCGAGGTGCCGGCAAGACGTGCCGTGTTGCGAATCGTACACGACGCCGCATCCGGACCTACACGCAGGGCAGTCACGCGGTATCGCGCCTTCCCCTCCCGTCCAACCAACTGGACTTCCTTTCTCAGTTGCATCCCCGATACGGATGACGGAGGCCCAAGTACCGCAAAGTAATCGGAGCGAACGTCCAGAACCTTCCCGGGCCCCCTCCGTATTGCCGGGTCTTCACCGGTAAAGGGCAGCAAATCCGTCTGCAGCCCGCCAGCGTCCACCCACTCGCGCTCCCCTATGACTCCCGACTTCACCGGCAACGGCGCGACGGCGTTTTCTCCGCCGGGGACGCCGACAAAGCGCACGACAAAGAACTCAGGGTCAAACTCTACGCGAATGGCTCCATTATCCAAAACAATCGCCGGTTCGGCAGCCCCCCCAAAGAGCAGCACCAAGCAGGCCAGAAACATATGAATGTTCCCTTCCCCTGAATCATTGCCGTACGGCCATTCTGATGTAATTTTGCGCCATTTGCAAGTTTGCACTATACACTTGCACGCACACTATGGCTTTTGTCGGATTTTGAGCCTGAATAAAATCATCCAACTGAAGAAATAGCCTTCCATCGCCTTCTTGTGCCGGATGTCGTAACACGCTATTCTGAGCGCCTGAGAATACCACTCTACGTACGAAATGGAAAGGTTCCGCCATGCGACCTGCCGGCATTCGACGACGAGACTTCCTGAAGTCCTTGGCGATGGCATCCCTCGCAGCCACGGGGTGCAGCACGGTGCCGCTGCGAAGGGTAGCAGGTTCTCGCTCTCCCAACTTTATCCTAATCCTGATCGACGATATGGGCTATGCCGACGTTGGATGCTTTGGCAGCACCTTGTACGAAACGCCGAATATCGATCGTCTGGCTGCGTCGGGACTGCGATTCACGCAAGCGTACGCAGCCTGCCCCGTATGCTCGCCAACGCGCGCCAGCATCATGACCGGGAAGTACCCAGCCCGCCTGAAGCTGACCGATTATCTGAAAGGCAAGCGCAGCCCGGAAGAGTCCCCGCTGCTTCCCGCACCGTATGCGGATGAACTTCCGCTTACAGAGACGACGCTTGCGGAAGCATTGCGCTCGGCGGGCTACACGACCGCACACGTGGGGAAGTGGCATCTGGGAGGGAAGGGATTCTGGCCGGAAGATCAGGGATTCGATTTCAACTTCGGGGGAAGCTACAGCGGAATGCCAAAGAGCTTCTATTGGCCGGATTGGAAGGGCAATCCGCCCATATCGGGGGAATTCGATGGTCAGTATTTGCCGGACCGCCTGACGGATGAAGCGTGCCGGTTTATTGAAGCCAATCGCGACAAGCCGTTCTTCCTCAACTTCTGCCATTACTCCGTGCACATTCCCATCCAAGCGAAGCCGGATAAGGTGGCAAAGTACGAAGCCAAGCTCAAGGCGCACCCGCCTAAACCCGGGCAGCAGGACAACCCACGCTATGCCGCCATGGTCGAGTCCGTCGATGAGAGCGTTGGTCGAGTCATGGAGACACTCCGCAGGTGTGGCATCGCCGACAACACCGTTGTGGTGTTCTTCTCGGACAACGGAGGCCTGTCCGTGCACGAGGGGGAATACACGCCCGCGACCACAAACGCTCCCCTTCGCGACGGGAAAGGATATCTCCACGAGGGCGGGATTCGGGAACCGATGATCGTGTCGTGGCCGGATGCCATCAAGCCGGGAGGCGACTGCGACACGCCGGTGTGCAGCATCGATTTTATGCCGACATTCTGCGCCTTGGCGGGCGTCGCGCCGCGGACAGCCGGGGCGCGCGATATCGACGGGATCGACGTTTCACCCTTGTTCAGGAATCCGCGTGCGAACATCAAGCGCGACAGCTTGTACTGGCACTATCCCCATTTCTCGAACCAGGGGGGGCGGCCCGGAGGCGCGGTTCGTGCGGGAGATTGGAAGCTCATCGAGAACTACGAGTTCGGCGAGTTGGAACTCTACAACCTCACGAAGGATGTCGGCGAGACGAACAACTTGGCCGAATCGGAACCCGATCGGGCTGCGCGGCTGTTGGAGATGCTTCGCACGTGGCGCAAAGACGTGGACGCCAATATGCCTGTACCTAACCCCAAGTACGTGCCACCGCTCCAGAAGTAGTAACGCAAATCTCCACCACGGATTTCGCGAGTCGGATACAGTAAGGAGTGCCGTTCCATGACTGCCTTCTTGTTGCTTGGCATCCTGTTGGGCGTGGACTCCGTTGGCAGCACACCGCCACCGGAGATCATTCGAATCGCCACGATTCAAATGGCCGTCACAAGCGACATGGATGCGAACCTTCGCAAGATTGAAAAAGGCATCGCGGATGCGAAGGATGCGGGAGCGCGCGTCGTCGTGTTTCCCGAGACGGCGCTGACGGGGCTTTCGCGAGAGGCCATCGGTGCAATTGACTGGTCGCGTTTGCAGTCAGCAGTCGAACGCATCAGGGGATGTGCGAAGGATGCCGGAGTCTACGTAATCTTCGGCACGGCCACGCGGTCCACTTCGGACAAGCCATACAACACGGCAATCGTTCTTGGGCCCGACGGCGAGGAAGTCACGCGCTACCATAAGAACTTCCCCGAATCGTGGTTTCAGCCGGGGGACCACATGTCCCTCTTCTCGATCGATGGCGTCCCGTGTACGCTGATCATTTGCCATGACAGCCGCTTCCCTGAACTCGTCCGCGCGCCGGTGGTGGCGGGAGCGCAGATCTGCTTCTACATCAGCTACGAGATCAACGGCAAGGAAGCCGCATACCGGAAGCGCGAAGGCTATCGGGCTCAATCCATCGCGCGCGCCGTCGAAAACAACGTCTGGTACGTACAAAGCAACGGCATAAGCCCGAGGGGGGGAAAGTCGCTCTGCCTGGGAAACAGCGTCATCGTGGACCCGCGCGGAACGGTCGTGGCGAAGGCGCCGGAGCTTCGCGAGCGCATGCTCGTCGTCGATGTGCGTCCGGGCGAAGCTTCGCGCTCCAACGCCCTTGAGGGAATGAACGGCGCGCTGCTTTCGGACTGGTGGAAGAGCGCCGTCGAACAAATCCATGCGTGGAACAAAGCCCAGGAGCCATTGAAGGATCGGAAACCGAGCGGGACGCATCAACTTCGTTTGGCCCTCATGCAATCCGCGCCCGTGAAGTGGGACCTAGAGCAGAACTTCCAGACCTTTCTCAAGCAATTGGACGAAGCGAACGGCGCCGGCGTCTTCATCACCCCGGAGTGTTGGCTGGATGGCTATGCCGCGTCCGACCCTGCCTCCACACCGGAACGGCTGCGGACCGTGGCGCAGGATCTGAAGACGAGTGTCTATTTACAGCGCGTTTCGGAGGAAGCCAAGAAGAGGCAGATGTACATTTGTTTTGGTTTCACCTCATTGGAGAACAACAAGGTATTGAACGCAGCCGGGCTTTGGGATGACCAAGGAAATCTCGTCGGGGTATATCACAAGACACATCTGCAAACGCACGATTTGCAGTTCTCGCAGGGAGAAAGCCTGCCTGTATGGCAGACTCGCTGGGGGACCGTGGGCATCATGATTTGCGCCGACCGGCGCTGGCCCGAGACGGCTCGGGCGCTACGCCTTCAGGGGGCACGCCTCATCCTGAACCCGACTTACGGTATGCATCACCTGAGCAACGAATACTGGATGCGCACACGCTCGTTCGAGAATCAGTGCTTCATCGCATTCGCGCACCCCAGCGTCGGATTCGTCACGGGGCCGCGCGGCGAACTCATCTCCAAACGGTACGCGAACCCCGGCGTGTTGTTGTGCGATATCGATTTAGACAATGCCTCAGACGGCAACCATCTGCGCGACCGCCGTCCCGAACTCTACTCGATTATCGCGGACCCGGCCGTACGGTTTGACGAAAGCCCATAGGCGCTCAGGCCTACTTGCCCTTATCCGTATGCTTGAGAATGAAGTCCACAATCGGAGCCGGGTCGACAAGACTATGCGGATGATGCGCGACGCCCGGCTTGTGAATGACGGTGATGTCGCCGCCTAGCTTCTTGTAGCGCTCCTCGAGAATCGCCGTGTTTTCCGAAACGGGGACGTCGGTATCGGCGTCGCCAACCACGTGCAACAGCGGGATCTTCGCCTTCGCAATCGGTTCGAGA
This sequence comes from Candidatus Hydrogenedentales bacterium, assembly GCA_041662805.1. Taxonomy (GTDB): domain Bacteria; phylum Hydrogenedentota; class Hydrogenedentia; order Hydrogenedentales; family SLHB01; genus JAIBAQ01. Next base: position 8,611 of record JBAZRU010000069.1, read on the forward strand.
ACATCGGTTGGATTCTTGAATTTTGCGAAGGCCTCTTCTTCCGTGTAGCCATACGCCTTGAGCAGATCCTGCCATGCGCTTGGGTTGCCCGGACTGGTCAACTTGCCGGCGGGCCAGCTGCGGATATCGCACACCGGCGCATCCGCGTAGATGCACGACACGCGTTCCGGATGCACCGCGGTCCAGTTGAAACAAATGAGTCCGGCACGGCTCAGGCCTTCGAGAGCGACCTTCTTGGAAAGCCCCTTCTCTTTTGTGAGGTAGTCGTAGAAGGCATCCCATTCCTTCATGGCGGTGGGGCTGCTGTACATATCCGACGTTTCGAGGTAGACGACATGAAATCCCTTGCCCAGGAGCGCCACATCCGTCTGCGGCTCGTGCTCCCAGAACAGCGCGCGCCAAATCCACGGCTTGCCGGGGGCCGCTTCCTTCGGCACAACGACCTTGGCGGCGCGCCCGCCGCAGTCGAAGTCATACTCGTCGTACCCATTCCAATCGCTCTTGGCTCCGGGAAACGGCGCATCCGCAGCGTAGGCCGAGATACCGAGTACGAAGACCACCAGCGCGAAAATGTAGAATCTGTTTCTCATATATCCCCCTAAGACTGGACCCATCGTCCAGACACGACGACTATACACCGAAAGGTGGTAGGAAGGCACAGCGCGTGAGGAGATGTGCGTTTCCGCGCGCCGCGCTCGGCGATCGCGGCGCTACCGAATGCAGGCTACCAAATGCAAGTCGAAGACGCCTGCCACAGAGGGCAGGCGCTACAAATGCAGGCTACAAAACGCGGGCGCTACAGGCATCTTCTTATGGTCCGTGTTCGTCCGTGCGTGTCCGTGCGCGTCCGTGTTCCCCCGCACGCCGCTACCAAATCGGAAACGTCGCTATCTCCACGGGTCGATACCACCTATCTTTCCCAAAATCCAGCGTATCCAGGTAATGCGCCAACACCGCGCAGCGGTCCGCGTCGATGATGTGGTCGTTCCCCTTCTCGAACAGGATCTGATTTCGGAACCCGCCCGAATACGTGTGCCCCGCGTACTCCGTCTCGCGATCCGCCAACGCCGGAAACACAATCGTCCGGTCTGCCATCCGCCGTTGCAACAGCTCCGTCATGAACATCTTCGTCGGACGCCGATCCGGCGTGCGGTCCGGAAACGGACCCACGTCCGTCAGCCCGCCAAACTCGAACGCCATCACCTTGTCGTTCCACACCACGTCGATGTTCTTGAGGTTGTGCGACACCGCGCTCCCGTTGCTCCCCGCGTCGATGCCAATCGCGCGAAAGTCGTACGCCCGGTCCAACTCCTCGATGATCCCCTGCTGCCGGTGGTAATTGACCCCGCGCAACTGAATCCGCGCCACGTTCACCAAATCCGGCGGCATGCTCCGATACACCACAAACTCCGAGGGATCGCGCACGTAGCCCAGGTCGCACCCGAGATAGTACGTCCCCTTCGGCACGCCCGACGGCGCCTCGAACGAATCGCGTTCGCTCAACGACGCCTCGAAGAAATCGAGGCCCTCGTCCACGCACGCGAGATACGCGTTCAGATCGAACACCGCATACGCAGGCGACCCGTGTAGCCCCAACACGCGATGAATGTATCCCGGCGATTCGCGCCCGCCGTAGAGCAACGCAAGCTCGACGTCTTTCGCCTCGGTAAACTCCGGATTCAATTTCGACGGCCAGTTGTACTGCTCCGCGTTCGGATCGCCCGTCATCCGGTGAAACGTGTTGCGCAACCCGTTCGGCACGCCATACACCCACCGTTTGCCCCCGCCGTTCAAAGCCTGAAACATCTCCTCCCACGCCGGGTCCGTCATCTCCTGCGCCTCGTCGACGATCTGCCAATCCACGTGCAGCCCCTGGAAATTCATGCCATGCGGCCCCGCGATCCGTCCCCACAACACAAACCCATTCGTAAACCGCAGACACCACGACGGCGTGCGTTTCACGTCGACCAGCGAAGAGGGACTGACGCAAGCGTGCGGAAACAGGGACTGTCCCCAGCGAGCTACTGTGAGCCGGGACTGTCCCTGTTTCACGTGTCCCTCTCTCCACGCCTCGCTCTCAAACACGCGCGTCACGCGATCCATCAGCGGGAACAGATGATTCTCGCACTGCGTCGCGATGAGCATCTGCCGGTTCGGCATCGCCAGAGAGGCCCACGCCGCAACGATTTCGATCTCGGAGGTCTTGCCCACGTCGCGTCCATCGCAATGGACTTTGCGCAACGCCCGCGAATCCAACGACTGCCCCTGATACTCCCGCGCCACCCACGGCTCCCCATAACGATCCCGAAACAACCGCCGCGCAAACGCACACCGCGACTCCCCAGAAAGAACGTTTTCGTAGCGCCTGCCCTCTGTGGCAGGCGTCTTCGCATTTCGTCTTGTGCGCCCGTCCTGCGCCAACACACCCGTCGACAGCGCCGGGCCGCTCAGGTCCCTCTTGTCCTTTAGGTCCCTGTCGTCCTTTAGGTCCTTGTCGTCCTTTAGGTCCCTGTCGTCCTTGAGGTCCCTGTCGTCCTTGAGGTCCTTTAGGTCCTTTCCCGTCCGTGCTCGTCCGTGCCAGTCCGTGCGCGTCCCGTCCCCGCCACCATCGCACCGCCGCTTCTCGCCACCGACCCAAAACCCGCGCCGCAAACCAATGATCTGTTTCATGTCTATTCACCGAGGTTAAGACCCATCAAGTTCTCCTACAAATATGGGCACCTCGTTGCACTCCATTTCGCCCAATTCCCCATATTTTTCGCCATTTGCCACATACGAAACGCCTCCCGCCACCCAAACGCCCCCTCCTCTCCACCACCAAGTCCACCTCGTCCATCCAGTCCATGCTTGCCCGCCTCTGGAGGGTGCGCCCGCGCCTCACCCCCACATTGCGGGTCACGTAACGATGTGCTACTATCCAACCAGTTCCCTGCAAAATATGTTATAGCCGACGGGGTTCTATGCTAAAGGCGGGGTCGACCCAAACGAAACGAAAGTGCAAACGGGTCTGTCCCCAGCCTTTCATCGAAACGAAAGCGCCGACTTCACGGAGTACCCCTTGAAAAGCGCGTCCCAATGGGCCCAACTCCGGTCCCCGTGCTCCACAAAACATGCGGCATGTCTTTTAGTGGAGGATATGTGTGACCGTGTAGTAAACTCACACCAACCTCGACGACATACGCCCCCAAGTTGTTCGATCCTGGGATACGAGCGCGAATGCTTGAGAGCTTCACATTGGGGAACCATCTTTTGAGTTCATCCTGCAAGACAAATCTATTGTCCGACACTCCGGCAACGGACGATGCGTTTGGATCCCATGAAAGACTTGCTAAAGTCTTGGCCCAGATGATCCAAACCGAGCCCGGAGGTAAGTCTATTGGCATTGAAGGGGAATGGGGAAGCGGCAAATCCACTCTAGTCAAGATGCTCGCAAGAGTGCTGTCGGAACGCAATGCTCCCGACAGTGCTGAAACAACTACGTTCATCTTCGACGCATGGGCGCACCAAGGAGATCCTCTTCGTCGCTCCTTTCTGGCTGCTTTGGTCAAACACCTGACGTTACAAGAATGGATCCCTCAATCGAAATGGGCACAGAAACTGGATCTTCTCAATAGGCGAACGGAGAATGTCGACGTACAGACTAAGCCAAAGCTTACCAAAAGCGGTTACTTTGCGGCCCTTTACATTCTCTTCCTGCCTCTCGGATATAGTCTGTTCAATAATATCGATCATTCCGAAATCAAGTACTACTCCATACCGATTTGGCAAATTGGTCTTTTCATAATCTCGATTCCATTCCTAGTCGTTCCGCTAATGCTCCTTTTCACACAGATAATCCTTCCCAGCTATCGTTGGCTCAAGAATAGACGGTGGTCCCCTGGAGATGTATCCGGCCTAGTCTATTTCTTCCTCCAGAAAACACACGAGTCTTCTCGCTCCACGACTATTCGCACTCCGGACCCGACCTCGATTGAGTTTCTGGATCTGTTTGACGAAATCTTGACTGACGCTCTTGGCAGTCGAAATCGCTCGTTAGTGGTGGTAATAGACAATCTAGACAGGGTCTCGGTCGCAGATGGTCTAAACATCTGGTCGACAATGCGAACATTTTTCGACAATCATGGAAGAACTGGTCTAAAGTGGCTAGACCGTCTATGGCTTCTCGTTCCATATGATCGCTCGGCGCTAACTCGACTTTGGCCCAATCATGATAATAGCGGCACTGCCCCAGACGATGTGGCCGCTGCATTTGCGAGCAAGTCATTCCAAGTCATGATGCGTGTACCCGCCCCCCTTACTTCGGACCTCGAAAAGTACTTCATCGACCAGCTTCGTTGTGCACTCCCAGGTCATGCGATCGAGGAAGAAGTGTCTCGTATTTACAGACTTTACCGACACCTTAGTATCCGCAAACACTCACCTACTCCACGCGAAGTTAAACTGCTGATGAACAAGATCGGCACCTTGCATCGTCTATGGTGCCCCGAGATACCCCTAGCCTTTATTGCTTCGTATGTTATCGCTGTTGATGCAAGACAGGGAGCCAACATCGACCCAATCGCGGAAGAATTCCTAGATCCTGTTACGCAGCAGCTACTTCCAGAGGGTAATTGGCGAGAGTTCTTTGCGGCGATGCATTACAACGTCCCGGTCAGTAAAGCGCTGGAGACAGTACTTGGTCCGCTCGTCGAAAAGTCACTAATAGCCGGTGAATCAAGTGAAATAAAGAAATACGACAAAGTGCCAGGACTTCGAAATCTTATTGAAGATATTCTGCATCGTCGCCAGCACGATTTTTTAAGAGAATCAAGCTTTATGGCTCGCTCAGCATCAGCGATCCACAACATCCTCTCCACAGAGCAGACCTGGAATAGCGTTTGGCGATGGTTTTCCGACAACGTTGCTAGAGTTTCTAACTGGACCTTGTCCGACGAAGGCGTTGCAGATGGCCTAAGGTGCATCTTAGCGCATATCTCGCAGGCTCGACTATCAGCCGACGCCGATAGAATCACAGAGGCAGTATGCGCAGATCCGAAGCTCAGCGACAACTCCTCGCAAGATAGCCAACTTGAGATGATCTCCACATGGTTACGCGGCTCAACGGTCTTTGTCAGAGAATTAAGTGAACGGAATTGTATTGACAGTCTTCGTGAGCACTTTAGAGTTCCCGGCTCCCCTGGTGTGTACTTAAGAGCGCTCTCAACCCTCGCAGAAATGAGGGAGGCGTCAGACATTCTGTATTACTACCAACCCAAAAGTGGGCATTCCGAAGTTATAACGGAGCTAGTCAACAAAACGACTGAGGGCAACTTATCGCATATACATATCATCATGATAGATACGATGCTCAAAATCTCGCAGAAATGGCCATGGCAAAGATTAGTACATGTTTTGTGTGGACGACTCAACGCGTCTAACGATCTCTCACCTGAGGAGCTAAATGCATGCCTCACAGTTCTGCTAAATATAGACTACCGTGCTAGGAAATCAGAGACTGCTGACGCGCTTCAAGACTTAGTCACTCACGGCCACCTGATGCACCACCTGGACGTAGTGCGGAAGCAACCAGACCTTGTCAGCCTTTGTGTGTATCCGATTCTTCGCTATTCCCCATCAGGTGATATGAGTGGCTCGCCGGGGCGGTCCCAAGACGGACGCTCTTTTTATAATGATTTGCTGAGTAACGTTGTCGAAAGTGCAAAGATCACCAAGCGAATTAGTACCTTGTCTGTCGAATTCGAGGATGCGGTAATGCCGCTCGAAGTGTACGGGCGCTATACCGGGGCTCAGCCTCTCGCATCGGAAGTCTTCAAGCACACTACCGCACGTTCGGATGTTGCTCAATTCATAAGCCCAACGGATGTCATTAGTCACTTCGAGGCAGTCAGGGCACTCCTGGATGACGCAAGTCTTAAAGGTCTAGTAGGGAATCTTGTGAAGACCAGCAACATGGTCGAGTTTGTTTCTCAAAACGAATTTGACAGTTCCTACAGATCGCTATATCTGCATACATTCGAAACGGCAGATGGGGTACAACGCGATAGTCTTAAGCACTGCTACGTGGAAGGGCTGAAGCAGATTGCCGAAGACTCTTGGATTTCTGAACTTCGGGCCGAAGGACCACTCCTCACTCTCCTATCCGCCATGCTTGAGTACCAGATTACTATGTTCCTTGGTGTGAGCTTTCACGATGCGCTTTTCAAGCACGTTGTTAACGTTATTGCAGGAAGTGCGAAGCCTGCAAGGTTTGCTGGCCAATGGTCGCAATTTGTTGATGCACTAGAGTCTGACTGGCAATCTAGTTTTGAGAAAAGCCTTTGGGAGAAGATTATCAATACGCCACAGTCAGATTTGCGCACACTCCTGGAACTGTACGGCGAGTATTTGAAACGCTCGAAGTCCCTCGACCATCTTGCCGACAAATTGTTTAGAGATGTCTTCCGCGAGATAGCGGCTCGCAAACACGAATCCGAAATGCGATGGTTCGTTGAACTATTGGAAAGTAATCAAGACCTATTTAGCACATTAGAAGAAGCAACAAAGAGGACTTTTGTCGAGCGAGTACGTGAGTTAAGTAAGTCCGATGATGAACACTTGCGTTCTTGCGTAGAACGCCTACTCGCGTTCTTGAGTAGTTCCGGCATGCCTGCCGACATTGCTGATGAGGAACAGCTGGATTCCGAACGGCGACGACGATGAGAAAGCTCCAAGACTGATCAACCTTGCCGAAGGGGCGCGCCTCTGAATCCCTCGCTGTGGCGTGGTTTCTTGCCCGCGCCACTCCGCCGACATACCTGTCGGCAGCCGACCGTAGACTCCTCCCCTCCCCGTGCTACCGATACACACGACTCCGCCACTCGTCCTGGCACACCGTCGCCACCTAACGCCTCACCGAAAGTCCGCGCATCCGGACTCTCAAACCCGGCCTTTCAAATCCCCCACCCCAAGACCCCGAACCCAACCCCATCGTAATCGCCTGTGCCTCTTCTCTCTTCATCTGTGTCATCTGCGTAATCTGTGGATGCCTTGCTTTGTGCCGTTCCCAACTTCCGCTGCCATCGACCGCGCCCCTACGGCCTTCAATCGCCACGCCCCCGACCGTATAAGGTCTCCTCTTCAAACCTTCCCACGTTCGCACATTCCCACGTTCGCACGCTCCGGCAGTGCAACGAACTCCCCCATATATATGAGAGCACATTGCTCCACGCGACCGCCCCGCAGGCCGTCTCTTGTCTGCCAGAACCCAGACCCTAAACCCTCAGAGCCAAAAGGAATCGTCAACCATGTCCACCACAGATACAACCCCAGCCCCAGCCAGCACGACCGCCCTAGGCACT
>JBAZRU010000070.1:0-7699 GCA_041662805.1 Candidatus Hydrogenedentales bacterium
GCTGGCGAGGGCATCTTGAATTCGAGCTGCTTGTCACGAAGCGCTCCGGGGGGCTACCCACCTTCGCCAGCCTCTGCCTTCCAAAGTAGCGCATCTCTTCAGAAGACAAAATCAATATATGAGGGGGCAGAGGATTTCGGGTTTTGGATTGAGGGGCAAGATGTTGAGTACATGGGGTCGTGACCAACTCTCCGTAGGGGGTGCACCTTTGCATTCTTTTGACGATTCAAGGGGGTAGAGAATTTCAGGTTTTGGATTTTGGATTGGAGACTCCCACGATGCTTCGCGCATAGGGTCGAGCCCCGAATCTCCATAGGGGGTGCACCCACACCTTCATTTGACGATTCAAGGGGGAGGTGTCCTGCGCGGGTCTGGAGTGTGGAGTCCAGGGAGGCGCGGGATTGTGAGCGGAATTGTATAGGCATAGTTTAGTCCCTCGAGTGATACTTCCTACTATATAGGTTGGTTCGTTGCACTCGGTGCGCGTATCCATCCACTTCGCCGTTCTTTTAGCAGCCGATTCTTGCGCGACGAAAACGCGCTCGGTTGCGTACGTTTTCCCGAACACTATACGTGCCTGAGGCTCTTCCACGAGGTGGAGCGGTCGGGCCAGTCGGGGACACTTGGACTCCGTGGCCCAAATGCCCCGCTTGCGGCAACTTAGCGCAAGAGACACAATGACCGGGGAGCTAAGGCAGTCGCATGCAGCATTCGGAATACGCCACCGTCTTGGATTGGTTCAACCGCCGGGAAGCGGATGCTTTTCGCGCGATTGCCGGCAGGCATGCGGCCATGGTCTATGCCACGTGCCGGCGCATTCTCGGCAACGACAGCGAGGCCGAGGAAGTCGCGCAGGAGTGCTTCGAAGTCCTTGCGACCGTTCCTGCGAAGCAGGCGCCACCGCGTGAGATTGGGCCGTGGCTGCATGGTGTCGCCGTGAATAGGTCGTTAATGCGGCTACGGGCGGAAGGTCGCCGCCGGAAGTACGAGACCCGCTACGCATCGGAGCAGCCCTCCCATGCGCCTGCCGGTTGGGACGACCTCCGGGACCTGATAGACGAGGCCATCAACGAGCTTCCCGAGGATCTACGCCTCCTCGCCGTTCATCACTTCTTCTACGGGCAATCGCACGGAGAAATCGCGCGCGCCGCGGGGATCCCCAGGCGAACCATCTCCAACCGGATTGGCAAAGCGGTCGAGCTGGTTGGGGAGACGTTGCGTAAACGCGGATTGCAGGTGAGTACCGCGATGTTGGCGGGCATGGTGCTCGGAGGATTGAGCGAGGCCGCTGCCGCGCCGGCTACTGTGATGACGCCGCTGGGAAGCGTGGCCGTCGCGCAGGGTGCACCATCATCCACCGCCCTGCTTGCGGCGGAAGGTGCAGGAATTTCATTTCTCATGAAGAGCGCCCTGGCGGCAATTGGCGTGGCAATCCTGTTGGGAGCCGGTCTGGGGGTATATCAATTCTATCGCTCAAGGCTTGTGGCTATCGCCGCTCCGTCGGATGATCGGGCGGTCCAAACTTCGGCAACCGTGAATGCACACGGACAGGCGTCAACACATGCCGACAACAAAATCGCGGCAACCCTGGACGCGTATCAAGGCGAAACCGGTTCAATCTCCGGGAAGGTGTCCGATGCCGTAGTCACGGCGGATATGTGGTTGAAGGCAATGGAGACGCAGGATTTTCCCACGGAACGCGATCTCTTGCGTCTGGCGGCAAAGCCCCGTCCAGGTGTGGAAGTCCTCGTAGGCAAGAATGAGGAGCAGGGGTTTGTGCGCCTTCGTAGTGCGTTCACGGACGATGCGGGCCAATACAGGTTTCCGGACCTGCCGCCGGGAGAGTATGGTGTGTACATTGTCCCTCCGCCGGAGGTGTGTCCGTGGTTCGATGTGAGGCCGCACATCCATCGCGGGGCGGCCGTCAAGGCGCGTGAGGACGTCACCGTCGATCTGAAAATCCAAGACGGCTTAGCCATTCGGGGGCGCGTAACCGACGCATCCGGACAAGCAATCGCGGGTGTGCATATCAGCGCCGTGCCGATCCTCTCCGATGACTCCATCAGCTCGTCGTCCTGGGGCGCGTCGACCGCGCGCGTGGAGGAAGAGGCGCGGCAAGACACGGTCACCGGAGAAGACGGTAGTTACGAGATGCACGGCATCGTTCCCGCAAATCTCTGGAACGCCACGCGGGTTCTCGCCACAGGCAACAGCGCGGGCGGCGTCGTGCAGATCACGGTCACCGCCAATGGGTATGCACCGGTGCAGGTCTATGTCTATGCCGTTACCCAGGCGCTTGCGCAAGAAGCGAAACGCTTCTGGGTGGAACTCAATAGGAGGTACCCAGACGATATTCCGGGTGAGATGTTGTCACCCCCGGACTCCGTTCCGCTGGCGGCCTGCGAAGGTGCTACTTTGACCGGGGTGAACGTGACACTGCAACAACAAGCGGGAACGATCGCCGGGATACTCGAGACGACCCGCGGCAAGGCGTTGCCGCACAGGCAACTTCGCATTCTGTTCGCCAAAGAAGATAACCCACTTCAAAAGCCGTACGACAGTTCGGGCGACGGGGTGGACCAAAGTCAAGTCTTTTTCAAGGGAAGACCCGCCGAGCAATACCCCCTGTTGCCCCAACCGATCCAGACCGATGCGACCGGGGGCTTTTCGTTCAGCGGATTGGCGCCAGGAACGTATCAGTTTGAGATTGACCGGTTATCCCCCAGAGTCCCTTCGCCAGGAGGTGGCGTTCCGTTTCCGAGATACCCTGCGAAGCAAAGAGCGCGTAACGCCGATGTTCGGCTCGAAGCTGGGCAACAAGTGGCAGGACTCCGCGTTGTTTTTGAAGACTCGGAAGATCTTTTCACACTAACGGGGATCGTCGTAGACTCCGGTACGCGCCAACCGCTCAACGAGTATTCGGCCGGGATCATCGCCATCGACGCGGACGATGAAGCAACGCCCGAACACGGATTTCTGGCAAAAGACGAAGGAAGGAAGGGCCATTTCTCCATCGTCGGGATCTCGCCGGGTATCGCCACGCTCGCCGTCAGTTCACCGGGATACGCTACCGAGGATTTTCGTGTGGACCTTCGGAAAGAGAATGGACACGCGATGACCTTTCCGCTTGATGTGGAATCGATCCTCGCGGGGCACGTTACCGTCAACGGCGGAATCGAAAGTCACGCAACCGTTGATGTTAAGTCGAAGGACAGCCTGCACGGCGGCGGGGGCAGTGTCTCGCATGAGACAGGCGAATACGAGGTGAACAGCCTCAAGCCAGGCGCGTACTCGGTTCGCGCGACACTCTTTCCCCTGGGCGCCAAGTACGTGCGCTACACTTTGCCGAGGCAGGTTACGCTTCTGGCTGGCCAAACAATGCTGTTGGACTTCGACTTCACGGGATCGGCGTCGCTAACCGGCACTGTAAGCATCCCTAGAGAGGCGTTGGCGTTTGTAGAAGTCCTGACCGGGGCTCTACCCGATGCAGTCCCTCCAAGCGACTCGAACGGCCTCGCCGATTTGTGCGTGGGCTGCGCGATAAACCTCTACAACTCCGAATCGTATCGGATAGCGATGTTGGCGCCGGGCACTTACACCGTTGTCGGCAGCGTTAGCTACACGGAAGGTGATAAGGTGACTCGTCTCGCCCAACAAGTCCATACCGTCACCCTCGCCGAGGACGAGACGGCGGAGTTCAATTTCGATTTCTCCGAATAAGCTTCCGCGCAGCCGGTCTCCGCGCGGAGGAATCTCAAGCACCGATCGCCGCGCAGCCAGTCCGCCTCTTTGCCAGAGTCACTGGAAATCCCCAAAGACGGCGGACCGGAAAGTCCGCCCTCCGAAGAGCGCATGGGGCTGTACACGAGGTGAACAGGGGCCGCCATTCGGAAGTTCCAGAACTCCGTGGCCCAAGTGCCCCGCTTGCGGCAACGTAGCCCAAGAGACACAATGAACCGGGGAGTCGGTGCCGTCGTATGCAGTATTCGGATCACGCCATCGTTCTGGATTGGTTTAACCGCAGGGAAGCGGATGCCTTCCGCATAATAGTCGGACGGCATGCGGGAATGGTCTATGCCACGTGCCGCCGCATGCTTGGCAACGACAGCGAGGCCGAGGAGGTCGCGCAGGAGTGCTTCGAGGTCCTTGCGACCGTGCCGCCGCAACAGGCCCCGCCGCGCGAAATAGGCCCGTGGCTCCACGGCGTCGCCGTCAACAAGTCATTGATGCGGCTCCGGGCCGAGGGGCGTCGTAGGAAATACGAGTCGCGTTACGCCGCCGAGCAGCCTTCGCACACGCGGGCCAATTGGGACGACGTCCGCGACTTGATTGACGAGGCCGTCGCGGAGCTTCCCGAGGAGTTGCGCGGGCCCACCGTGCATCACTTCTTCTACGGGCAATCGCACGGGGAAATCGCGCGCGCCGCGGGGATCCCCAGGCGAACCATCTCCAACCGGATCGGCAAAGCCGTCGAGCTTGTAGGGGAGACGTTGCGCAAGCGGGGACTTCAAGTGAGCACCGCGGCGCTCGCGGGCATGGTGCTCGGAGGATTGAGCGAGGCCGCTGCCGCGCCGGCTACGGTGATGACGCCGCTGGGAAGCGTGGCCTTGTCTCAGAGCCCGGGCTCGTCGGGCATTTTGCTCGCAGCGGGTAGTGCGGGGATGTCCCTTCAGGCGAAGCTTATGGCCGTGGTGCTGGCCGTGGCCGCGCTGCTGAGCGTCGGACTCGGGGCAAACCACGTCTACCGCAGGGCGCGACCAAACAATGCTGCGTTGCCCATGGTCCAGGACCCTGGCCTCCCCGAAAACGTAGCCGGTGGATCCGGGCAGCCCGAAGGTGAGACTGCCGTTTCTGACGCCAGCGATTCGATTGCACCTCAGAGGCCCATCGGCTCGATAGCTGGACGTGTGCTGGACGGAACAATGACCGGCAAGGGGTTCCTGGCGGTTCTCACGTCCATGATAAACAACGAACCGCCCGACAAATTGAAGTCGGATGAGAGGTTCATACGCCCGCGCCCGGGAGTCGAGATCCGTTTGGGCGAATTCGCAAAGGAGGGTATTGGCCCCACATTGAGGACGGCAGTCTCCGACGACGCAGGGCGCTTCGTGTTCGAGGATGTCCCAGTAGGCGCCTATTCTCTCCACCTTGTCCCGCCCGCGGAGGCGTGCCCATGGCGCGACGCCAAGCCCGACAACTTTAAGCATGTAGAAGTGAAAGAGAACGAGGCCGCCACAGTCGATTTCTCGATCCAGAATGGGATTTCGATTCGCGGACGCGTTACCGATGCGTCCGGCACGCCTATCCGAGGGGCGTCCGTCAGCGCGACTCCAGTGGTGACCATATACTGGGATCAGTCTTACGCGCGCGTAGAAGAGAAGGCGAGCCAATCCAGCATGACGCAGGAAGACGGCAGTTACGCCGTGCACGGATTGGTGCCCGCTTCCATCAAGGACGCCGTTGCCCTGGTCGGAACGGGAAAGTGCGCCGGCGGCGTCCTTGAAATCACGGTTGCAGCGCCGGGTTACGCCACCAAACACGTCTACACGCACGCGGTAACCGAAGCGCTTGCCAACGAAGCGGTCAGGGCGTGTGACGAGCTCAGGAGAAATCCTCCGGCGGCCTATCCCGAGAAAATACCCGCTCGTCCCGCGTCTGTTCCCTTGCCCGCCTGCGATGGCGATGCACTTACTGGACTTGATGTCGCTTTGGAGACGGCTGCGACCGTTTCCGGTTCCCTGGTAACCAGCCAGGGCCGCTCCTTACCAAATGTCCCGCTAAGCATTCACTTTGTCGACGAGGGCGATCCTCTCAAGGTGGCATCGGATACATATGCCCACGACAACTTGGGGGAAAGGGTTGTCATTTTTGAAGGAACGCCCTTCAAACCCTATCCCGTGTTGCCGGAGTCGATCACCACGGATGTCGATGGTCGATTCGCCTTTACGGGGTTGTCTGCGGGGACCTATCGGTTTGAAGCTTTGACTTCGCGCCAGCGGAAACAGCAGGCCCGCAATGCCCCTCTGGCGATTGGGGCCGGTCAGCAGGTGACCTGGCTGGAGGTCGTCGTCGAGGATCCGGAAGACCGCTTGACCTTGAAAGGTCTTGTCGTCGACGCGGGCTCGCGTCAGCCGCTTAGCGACTACGAGATATGGGTCAAGGAAGTCGAAGCGCCTGACGAGGCCACGCCGCTGACCGGGGAATTGAAGAAGGACGAACAGCAGAGGGGACGTTTCTCCGTCGTGGGCATTTCTCCAGGCATCGCCCTCCTGGAAGTGAAGTCGCCGGGGTACGGTTCGGAGCAATTCCATGTGGATATGCGGACGGAGGTTGGCCGCGAGACGGTGTTTCCGCTTGAACGCGAGGCCGTCCTTACTGGCCGCGTAACCGTCAACGGCGAGGCGAGGGACACCCAAATCACAGCCAAGCACGTAGAGGGTTGGCCCGACCCTTATACCGGATCCTCCAAGGAAACCGGCGAATACGAGATCAAAGGACTCCGGCCAGGCGAGTACTACGTCTCCACATCCATTGGGCTCGAAGGCCCTACGAGAAGCACCCAACGCAGCCTAAAGTCTAGCGCGATACTCGTCGCGGGGAAGACTACGCAAGTGGACTTTGATTTTACAGGATCGGCGTCAATATCCGGCACCTTGATCGCGCCGAAAGACTCCCAGTCTTCCGTGAGCGTACTCGCCGTTGCTTCCGCCGATGCGGTCCCTCCAAGCGGCGCGGACGAATACTACAAACTTTGGGTGGCCGGCGCGTGGGATTTCCGCGACGGGGAGACGTACAGGATTAGCATGCTTCCCGCGGGGACGTACGCCGTAGTCGGAAGCTTTGGACAAAAGGAGGACGGGAAGTACACGCAACTCGACCGGCAAGTGCACATGGTCACCCTCGCCGAAGGCGAGAACGCGGAGTTCGATTTCGATTTCTCGGAGTGAGCACCCGCGCGATATCGCCGCAATAGTCCGCATTCTGCACGGGCTGTGCTGTAGGCGCATTCGACTTCGTGTTGCAAAGTACTTGACATTGCACAGTCGCGCGAATAGACTCAGACAACGCACGGCGACTTCGGCAACGCTACTCGAAGCTGGAGGGGAGGGACTCTCAGTGCGGATGAAGACTTTGGTCGCACTATTGGTCATCGCGATTCTGGCCGGAGTCTGCGCCAGCGTCGACCGCATCTATCGGCCTGATGCGCCGAGCACGGACGTGCTTGTTAAGACGATCATCGATGCCGCCGCAAGTCTGGAAGCCGATAAGGGCGAAACTGGATCGATATCGGGTAGGGTTGTTGACGCGAGGATTACACCGCAGATCTGGATGATGTATATGGAGAAGAGGGGAAGTCCTGGCGAGGAAGATGTCCTGGAGAGTCTGCTTGCCCCGCGTCCTGGCGTCGAGATCGTACTGGGGGAATTCAAAGACGGTGGTATTGGGCGTCGACTTCGCAGCGCGCGGACCAACAACGCGGGCCGGTTCTCATTTGGCAAAATCCCTCCGGGACGTTACGCGTTGCGCTTGGTCCCTCCACCCGAAGCGTGCCCTGCGCATGACGGAAAGCCGGACAACTTCAAGCATGTCGAAGTCAAAGCAGGCGAGGACACGACGGCGGAATTCCGGATTCAGAATGGCATTTCTATTCGCGGGCACGTGACTGATACGGCGGGCAGACCGGTCTCAGGCGCGCATA
>JBAZRU010000070.1:7709-10531 GCA_041662805.1 Candidatus Hydrogenedentales bacterium
ATATCGCCGCAACCTCCATTGTCAGCATCTACTGGGATCAATCATGGGCGCGGGTGGAGGAATCCACGTCGCAATCGGCGGTCACGGGAGAAGACGGCAGCTACCTTGTGAGCGGTATCGTGCCCGCCAATCTGCGGGATGCTTCGCGTCTGGTTGCCCTGGGAGGGAGTCCCGGAGGCGTCGTGGAGATCACGGCGTCCGCCGAGGGATACGCAACGACGCGGGTCTATGCGTACGCCGTTACGGGCGCGCTGGCGCAGGAGGTGAAGCAGTTCGGGGATGAGTATAAAAGGAAGCACCCGCAAGATGTCCCTAAGGAGATGCAGTCACCTCCGGCGTCCATTCCACTGTCGTCCAGCGAAGGCGATACGCTCACGAACATCAACGTAATTCTTCCTCCCACGGCAATGATTTCCGGAACGTTGGTAACGACTCAGGGCCCCGTACTTCCCGATACCCCGCTCACCATCCTATTCGTTGACGTAAAAGACCCTTTGGAGAGCGCGCATGACGCGTATGCACAGCACGACAACATGGAAGGGCGGGTCGTCTATTTCTCCGGGATTCCATTCAAGCCGTATCCCGTGTTGCCCGCATCCATCAAGACCGACGCAGACGGCGGCTTTGCGTTCGATGGACTGTCGGCGGAGGATTATCGCTTCGAGGCGGAGGCGGCACCTGGTAAGAGACAGCAGACACGAAATGAACCGCTGGAAATCCGGGCGGGGCAACAGGTGGCCGGACTTCAGCTTGTCGTAGAAGACCCGGAAGAACGGCTGACGTTGAAGGGCATCACCGCGGATGCCAGCTCGCGCCAATTGCTCGACAAGTTCTCGGTCAGGGTCGTGAACGTCGAACTCCCAGGCGAGACCACGCCGGTCCTCGGCGATGTGGTGATCGACGAGCAGCAGAAGGGCCGTTTCTCCATCACCGGGATTTCTCCGGGCATTGTCCTGCTTGAAGTGAGCGCGGAAGGGTACGGCGGAGAACAGTTTCGTATCGACTTGCGCAAGTTGAGCGGGGACGAGGAGACGTTCCCGTTGTACCGCGAAGCCCCTCTCGCGGGACGCGTGACCGTCAACGGCGAACCCAAAGGTACGCAGGTTTCCGTCAAGCACGCGGATGGCTGGCCCGACACCTATGCCGATTCTTCGAATGAAACCGGCGACTACACAATCAAGGGACTCAAACCTGGAGAGTACGCCGTCAGCACCTACACCTGGCTTGACGGGCCGACCAGCACAAAGCGAAGTCTGCGGTCGCGCGTGACACTCCACGCGGGCAAGACTACGCAGCTAGACTTCGATCTTACGGGCTCGGCGTCGATTTCGGGCACCATGACTGCCCCGAAAGACCTGCTCGCCGCGGTCAATGTGCTCGAAGGGTCTCTCGCGGAGGCCACCGTGCCCCCGGCGCAGTCGGAGGAGTACCACGAGCTGCTCATTGCAGGCGCCTGGGATTTTCGCAACAGCGACACCTACAAAATCCCTATGCTTCCCGCGGGCGCCTACACCATCGTTGGAACGCTCAGTAGGAGGGAAGAAGGCGGCGCCATCACCCGCCTCGACTTGCAGGCTTACCCCGTCACCCTTAGTGAAGGCGAGAACGCGGAGTTCAACTTCGACTTCTCCGAGTAAACGAACGCGGGACAGGCCCCCTGCGGGCGCCCGCACGACATGCACCAAGCTCCCCCCAAAAAAGTGCTTGACGTAATTGGCGGGATGGACTATAAATATAGTCGTAAGTTATCACCGTAGTTCATGGAGGCCGGTATGGGCAAAACACGAAATCGGGGCGACTTGCCCGAGCTTTCAAGTCTTGAGCGGGAAATCATGAGCGTGTTGTGGAACTTGGGCGAGTGTTCTTCCGCGGACGTTATCGAAATCTACACGCGGGAGCGGCCTTTGGCGAAGACCACTATCCGGACCGTTCTGTCGAACCTGCGCAAGAAGGGGTATGTGGAAGTGGTGCCCAGCGTCGATCGCGGATTCCGGCTGAAGGCGTCCGTTCCTCGGACGACGGTAGCGGGCCGTTCTCTGCGGGACTTGGTGCAAACGCTGTTTAACGGGTCCCCTCGCCATGCCATATCGCATTTGATCAAAGACGAAGCGATAGACCAAAACGACCTCGACGAGATTCAGCAAATGATCGAGGCGCGAAGGTCCAGGAAGGAAAAGCCATGAGCGCGTTGGATGAAGTGCTGCGGTCCATGATGTACACGCTCGCGAACGAGCCGCTGCTGGGGCGCCTATTCTTGGCAAGTTTGGAAATGACGGTCCTCGCCGGTTTGGTGTGGGTAGCGATCCGTGCGAAGCTGATCCGGTCGGCGCGATTGCAGTCGTTCCTTTGGCTGCTCGTGTTGGTCAAACCCCTTGTGGTCGTGACGATGGGCGCGATGGTGCCCATCCTTCAATTCGAAATGCCGCCTGTGGCCGATTCTTCGACACACCTGGCAACCGCAACTACCGCTGCCTCTTTGTCGGGCGACGCGCCAGTGAGAACGCGCTCCGGAAACGCTTCACCTTCTACGGGACTGGCGGCAGCACCCGAAGCGGCGTTGCCGCAGTTCGCCGGCCCAGCCTGGAGCCTTGCAGAAGGGCTTATGCGGATTTGGGGTATTGGTGTGCTGATCGTGGGGGCGTACGTCATGCTTGACCGGTTACGTCTTCGACGTCTCATCGCAAAGACACAACCTCCTTCGTCCGAAATCGCGATCCGGTATGCTCAGCTTGCCGATGCGCTTCAGATCAAACGCCCTCCGCACCTGCTGGTTACCGAGTTGTTGGAATCGCCCGCCTTGGCCGGGACTATTCACTCTGCGA
>JBAZRU010000070.1:10541-15928 GCA_041662805.1 Candidatus Hydrogenedentales bacterium
GGTGGAGCAAGAAGCTCGATTGGTCGATACGTCACGAGTTGACGCACTGGAAGCTGGGCGATTTGTGGGGGCATGTCGTCCGGCAAGCGGCCCACGTTTTCTTCTTCTTCCTCCCCGTGACGTGGTGGGCGAGCAAGCAATGGCAGGAAGCGGCCGAGCTCGCGTGCGACCGCGCCGTGGTCCGCACGGACCATGAGGTCGAAGACTACGCCGAGAATCTGGTAGCCGTGTTGGCCAAGATTCGCGGACAGCGTCGCGGCATACTCGCTGGTGGCCTTTTTGCAACGCGTACGCAGATTGGACGGCGTATCGCCGCGCTGTTCAGCAATCCGCTTCGACACCCAGCGCGACTCGGCGCGGGAGGCGCAATCGCACTTGCGGGTGTGGCCGTCGTTTGCCTGAGCGTGGGAAGCTCGCTCGCCGCGGATTCCGTAGCGCATTCGGCAGTCAAACTGCCTGTGGCGGGCACTGCGCCCGCAGAGCACAAAGAGCCGGCAGAGGTTCGACGCACCGTGGACGAGGCGATTACCATGCTCTCCACGACATCCGAGCATCAGCGTGACCGCGTAAACACGGTGTTGGACATGGTGCGCGGGGTGCCGCAAGGGACTGCACTGGACGCGCTGTCGGGGTGGCTGCAGAGCGACGTCGCTACCAAACGCCGCTCGGCCGTATACATTCTTGGGGCGCTGCAGTGGGACGATGCAAGCGTGACGTTTCCTGCCCTGCGCGGACTCTTGAAACACGAAGAGTTTGCGACTCGCGGTATGGCGGCTTTAAGCCTTGTCAGCATTGGTGATGCGGGGTCATACGACGCGATTCTCGAAATGGCCAAGAACGATAAGGATGCCTATGCCCGCCGATGCGCAGCAGCGGCGTTGGGTGAATTGGGCGACCCCAAGGCGCTGGATTCGCTACAAGGGATTAAGAAGGACTCGGACCCGTCGGTATCCCGAAATGCCGAGAACGCCATTGACCGGTTAACCTTCTTGCGCGATCACGCAGGCGCCACGGACGATGCGAAACGCGTCGTACGAGCCGTCTGGATGGTGGCAGGGTCTACCGCTGGAGACGAGACGAAGCTTGGGCGTGCAGCGGAATTGGCGCGCAGTGCCACCCCTGAGGCCCGAGCAGCCGTCTTGGACGACGCCTCGAAGAGTCACTCGACAGCCATTCGAAACAGCGCGGAGTACATCAAGGGACGGATTGAAACATCCTCCTCCACGGAGAAATCCTCCACTGGCGTCGATGCGCAGGCTCCGGCGGTGGACAAAGCGCCGAAAGATGTCCAAAGCGCCATTGATGAAGCGATCGACACACTTTCTACGACGTCGGAATTTGAGCGAGATCGTGTGAAGTCCGTGTTCGACATCGTGCGAGGGCAGCCGCAGATACCTGCGCTGGAGGCACTCGCCGGGTGGCTGAAGAGCACGGACGCCAACAAACGCCGGTCGGCAGTTTACATCATCGGCGCCTTGCCGTGGGACGATGTAAGCCCTGCCCTTCCTGCCTTGCGGGACCTCCTAAAGCATGACGAGGTCACGACACGCGGCATGGCGGCCCTCAGTCTCGCCACCGTTGGGGACACGGCATGCTACGAAGCCGTCCTCGAAATGGCCCAGAAAGACAAAGACGGATATGCACGCCGGTGCGCGGCATGGGCCTTGGGCGAACTGGGCGATCCAAAGGCGCTGGAGCCACTGAAGGCAATCAAGGCAGATTCAGACATGGGGGTATCCAGCAACGCCGAAAACGCCATCGACCGCCTTACCTTCCTTCGCGACCACGCAACTGCCTCGAAAGAAGCGATGCCCGCAGTGCGCGGCATCTGGATAGTAGCGGGGTCCACGGCGTGGGACGAGACGCGGCTTGGGCGTGCTTTTGACTTAGTGCAAAGCGCGGCCCCTGAGGTCCGTGCCTCCGTATTGGATGAGGCCGCGAAGAGCTCCTCGATAGCCATACGAAACAGTGTCGAACTTATTAGGACTAGGATTGAGCAACCCGTATCCGCACCGGCCGTTGCCGCGGGGGGTGGAGCCGGACAGTAGCTCCATATAGGAAGCGGGCGATCACTCGGAAAGTACAGGACTGCCGTGCGCACGGCAGCCCTGCCGCTCTATGGTTCCCCTTGCTTCTATCCGGCGGAATTCGATCAGAATCCCTTGATCGGGCCCGTTCATCCTATTCGTCTCTCGAGTCTCCGTTCTCTCCATATCCGCCTGAAGTGGTTCTACTCGCCCGTGAATAGGTGCAAGAACAGGCTGGGGGAAGCGGAGATAGCTGAAATGGGCTCCGGTGAGTTGGGCACATTGCAGGCATTCAATAATTCACCATCTTCGAACGACTTATGATGTATGGCCGCGAGAAATCTTCCCGCGATTCACGACGACTTGACAGCGGGGCAATCCTCTCGTACAATTCAAATACGCATTTGAAATGGTTAATCTAAACAAGGAATTGATCGCTATGATCGACCGAACTCGTGGGCAAGAGACCCGCCAACGGATTCTCGAGGAAGCCTGTAAGGTCTTTGGGGAAAAGGGCTTCCGAGACGCAACCCATGCGGAAATCTGCAGGGAAGCCGGGGCCAACGTGGCGGCCATCAACTACTACTTCGGAACGAAGGAAGCCCTGTACCGGGCGGTGTTCGAGCACTTGTCGGTGCTGGCCGAGACCTTGTACCCCTTTACCCAGGGAGTTTCGGAGAGCGCTTCGCCGGAAGATCAGCTTCACGCGTTCGTGCGGGCCTTCCTCGGCCGGGTGTTCGATCCGGACCAACTCAAGCATCTTCACCGCATTCGGATGGCGGAGATGTTCGACCCGACCGGACTTCTGGACGAGGTCATGGATCAGCACTTGGCCAAGGATCGGGGGCACATACTGGGGATACTCCGGCAACTCCTGGGGACGGGCGTGCCGGAGCGTGACCTGTCATGGTGCGAGATGAGCATCGTCGGTCAATGCCTGATGGTCGCGCACGGTCCGAGAGACGACCGGCACAAAGACATCTTTGGGTTTAGCGAGGCAGGCGTGGACCTCCTTGCGGAGCATATTACGGACTTCTCGTTGGCCGGGGTCGAGGCGATACGCCGGAAGAGTAATTCCGCTACGGCTTGGGCACACCATACCTCGGGGGCCAACACAACCAGATTGGAAGAAGACGATGAGCAATTCCATTGACAATAAGACCGCGGACGTAGCGAAGACGCTTGGCGTGGGCGTGTATGGGCGGAAACACCGGCTGCGGCGCTTCGTGGTGTGGCTGATCGTCGTTGGGGCGGGCGCGGCGGCGGCGGTCGCGTACACGAAGCAGAACGGCGTTGAGACGGTGAAGTACGAAACGCTGCCGGTAACGCGCGGAAACCTGGTCATGACGGTGAGCGCGACGGGGACCCTGGAACCGATCAAGGAAGTGGACGTCGGCATCGAGGTGTCGGGGACTATCAAGTCTGTCGAAGTGGACTACAACGACCAGGTGAAGGTGGGCCAGGTGTTGGCGTGCCTTGACACGTCCAAACTGGAGGCGCAGGCGCTACAAACGGAAGCGGCGTTGAAATCCGCGCAGGCAAAGCTCTTGCAGGCGCAAGCCACCGTCAAAGAAGCGAACGCCCAAATGGCTCGACTGGAGGAAGTCCACCGGTTGAGCGAAGGGAAGATGCCTTCGCAATTCGAGATAGACTCGCAGAAGGCGACGTTGGCGCGGGCACATGCGGACGAGGCGAGTGCGAAGGCGTCGGTTGCGCAGGCGCAGGCCACGTGGGACGCCAATCGTTCCGACTTGTCCAAGGCGGTCGTTCACTCGCCCATAGACGGGGTCGTGTTGACGCGCGACGTGGAGCCGGGGCAGACGGTGGCGGCGCAGTTCGAATCGCCGATCCTGTTCACGTTGGCGGAAGACTTGACGAAGATGGAGCTCCAAGTGGATGTGGATGAGGCCGACGTGGGCAAAGTGAAGGAAGGCCAAGAGGCGACGTTTACGGTGGATGCCTATCCGGACCAGAAGTTTCCCGCGCGCACGAAGCAGGTGCGGTACGGTTCCGAGACAGTGGACGGCGTGGTGACCTACAAGGCTGTTCTTGAAGTGGACAACTCCGCGCTGACGTTGCGTCCGGGCATGACGGCGACCGCCGTGATCACCGTCGACAAACGCGAGGATGCACTGCTCGTGCCCAACATGGCGTTGCGATTCGCGCCGCCGGTGGTTGAAGCAAAGGAAGAAGTCAGCGGGGGCAGCTTGCTCAGCAAGATCTTGCCGCATCCGCCCCGGCCCGAGCCGACGGTTAGCGAAGATCCCAATGCGAGGAGCAAAGACCAGCAGGTGTGGTTCCTTCGCGAAGGGCAATTGACTTCGACCGCGATCACAAAGGGGATGTCCGATGGAGTCAACACGGAAGTCCTCAGTGGGGATCTTCAGCCCGGAGCGGAACTGGTAACCGATTTGGTGAGTGACGCGTCATGAACTCGGACGACGCGGGCATAGCGGGCGAAGAACCCATCATCGAACTAAGCGGCGTGACCAAGATCTACGGCACGGGCACGGCGACGGTGGAAGCGTTGGGCGGCGTGGACTTGCAGATCTATCGCGGCGAGTTTGTGGCGGTGATGGGCCCGAGCGGTTCCGGGAAGAGCACGTGCATGAACATCCTCGGCTGTTTGGATACGCCAACCGGCGGCTCCTACCGGTTCTGCGGAGTCGAGGTTGGGCAGCTCACGCGGAATCAGCGGGCGCTGTTGCGCCGCCACTACCTCGGCTTCGTGTTTCAGGGGTTCAACCTTCTCCATCGCACGTCCGCGTTGGAGAACGTGGAGCTGCCGCTAATCTATCGCGGCGAGAAGGTGAGCCAGCGCCACAAGCGCGCGCTACAGGCGATGGCGCAAGTGGGGCTTACGGGATGGGAGCATCACACACCGAGCGAACTTTCCGGCGGCCAGCAGCAGCGCGTTGCGATTGCGCGCGCATTGATTACGCAGCCGGTCGTGCTGTTGGCGGACGAACCCACGGGAAACCTGGACTCCAAGCGCAGTATTGAGATCATGGACCTGCTTACGGCGCTCAACGTCGAACAGGGGATCACCGTCGTGATGGTGACGCACGAGCCGGACATGGCGAGGTTCGCCCGGCGGACTGTGCAATTCAAGGACGGGCTGATCGAAACCGATCACTCGCATAAGGACGCCGTCTCATGATTATGAATGCGTTGCTACTGGCGTTGCGCGAACTTCGCAGAAACGTCATGCGTTCCTTTCTCACGATGCTGGGGATCATCATCGGCGTGGCTGCCGTCATAATTCTGGTGACACTCGGCGGCGGGGCCACGAAACAAGTGACCGAACAGATCTCGAGTTTGGGCAGCAACCTGCTGATGGTCACGCCGGGGAAGATGCGG
>JBAZRU010000071.1:0-4129 GCA_041662805.1 Candidatus Hydrogenedentales bacterium
TAGCAAGCGCCACAAGTGCCAACGTCCAACCGACTGCGGCCACGACGCAAGCGACGGTGAATTTGTCCTGAAGGCTCAATGTTTCCTGGCTTCTTTCTTGGCGAGCAACTCGTCGAGCAGAGCGTATTTGCTGGCGGGGATGGCCTCGAAGTGCGCTGCGCCTGCGAGTTTCAAGAACGCCTCCAAGTTTCCGTTGACCAGTTTCAGCCGGCTCTCCAGTTCCATCGCTTGCTCTGCGGTGATGGGTCCGCCAAGGTTGCGAGGGTCATCTTCTTCCCGCACTCTCGTTTGCAGCCCAAACAGTTTGATGAGCAACTGGCGTTCGGCGGTAGTGCTCGCGGCGGAGTCGCACTGGCTGGGGGTGGTCAACTGGTTTCCGGGATTGACGCGCACGGAGAAGGCTCGCGTCTCGCTGTGCCCTTGCTCGTGCATCAGCGTCGTTGAGATGGTGACAATCCCGGTTTCAAGGACCTGTCCCGACATGGTGCAGAATCCAAACTTCTGCATCAGCGGCTCCACGATGGCTTTGATTTCGGTGGGCGAGCAATAGGTAAACGCCAGAGCGCCGGACTTCGTGTGAACCTCCTTGTCTGCGTAGATCACGGGCATGGCCCGGCGCAAGGCCGCAAAGGCTTTGTAGAACGCCGTCTTGGCTTCTTCCGCCCGCGCCTCTCGGCACATGGCGGCGAGTTCCTTGACTACGGCCACGTTCTCCGAAGTGATGCCTTTGTCCACGACGGCTTGCAGGATGTAGGCCGGCGAGGGGACGGATGGGGCTGGCGCGAGCGGAGCAACCGCCATATCAGCCGGCCTGACGGGCTGGAGTTCCAGCGTGGTTTCGGTGGCGATCATCTGTTCAGGCGGTTGGCGGAATCAGTGCCGGCGTGCAGGTTTTGGACAGCACGTCGAACAGTTGTTGCTTGTGATCTTCGGTCATCTGCACGAGTCGCTTGGTGATGATCGTTTCGAGGATGCCCTGGCTGCGCTTCGCGTTGCGATAGGACGCGACCTTGGCCTTGGCCTCGGCGTGGATGGCGGCAACTCCGGGATCAATCGTCCGGGGTTGACGCGGCTTGGAAACCCGACGGGGCTTCTTCGCGGTGGGTTGTTTCAGTGTTTCGGTTGGTGTGGTTTCGTTCATGGTTTTGGTGTGCTGTTCAAACTGTAAAGGTAGTTCCGACCGATCCGCTCGCGAATCACCAGCCCGATCCGGCGCAAATTCTCCAGGCGGTTGTTGACCGCCGTAACCTCGAAGTTGGGTTTTTGCATTCGACCCCACACGTCCTGCGCGCAGACCTGTCCGTGCTGCTGAACGTCGAGAAACACTTCGAGGAGAACTCCAGAGAGCA
Source organism: Candidatus Hydrogenedentales bacterium (assembly GCA_041662805.1). Classification (GTDB taxonomy): domain Bacteria; phylum Hydrogenedentota; class Hydrogenedentia; order Hydrogenedentales; family SLHB01; genus JAIBAQ01. The sequence continues at coordinate 1,350 of JBAZRU010000071.1, forward strand.
GAACTTTTCCAGTGCCACCGCAGGCCGCACACGAAACTTCAGGTTGGTTGTCAGTCGTCACGCTCACGATACTCACTGAATCACGTTAAGATAGCAAGAACTATTTGAATAAATCTGCGTGAGGGTGGAATTTCAGTCCCAATCCGTTCTCTGAACTCGCATCCAGCGCAGAGCATTCTCCAGCTTGAATCCGCGGTCGGTGACGAGGTCGGTCATCTGTTCGCACAGATCATCCTCGTGGTATGCCTCCTCGTGGATGGCGCCTCCATTTCGGAACGTGCAAGGGATGCAGCTCGAGTAGTATTCTCCGCCGCACTTGGCACAACGCCGCATGACGAATTCGCGCCCCAGGTTCAGCGGCGCCTCCCGCAAATTGCGTTTTGAGATCCGGCCGGAGTGAAGCAGCGCCCACGCGACAATCCACTCCCAGTCCGTGATGCTCATTTTCCGACTTTCGGCATCAACCTTTTCGGGATCGTCGCCGTTTTCCATAAATCGTGGCCAGGAGTGGCAGGGCTGGCGTGATGAAGCTCGCCACGTCCGAGCACACACTGGAGAACGCGGGGTGATCGAACACGAACAGGTAGTCCGCGTGATCGCCGTTGTATTTGCCGCAGCGCACGAAGCGCGCGCGATGGCGGGCCATTGCGAACTCGAAGGACTCGTGCAGCAGGACGCCCACGCACTGCTCCCACTCTTTTTGGTTCAAACCGATCTTGATTCGAGGCGTCGAGCGGGCATCCGGGCAAAAATAGAACTCGCCTCCGGTTTCATCCGGGAGCGCGTACAGGTCCACGTTCTCGTTGCCCAGCAGGAAGGTGCCGACGAGGATTTGTTTCACAGCGGCACCGCCCCGTGTTTCCGGTGCTCCTCCCACCACGCCGCGGTGTCGTTCGTCACGTATTGCAGGAACCTCAACTGCCCCCCGCCGTAGCAGGTCGCGTGCGCCAAAAACGTCTCCCGCGCGTATTCCTCCCACGCCGCCTTGTCCCGGCTCACCCGCTCCAGCCGTTCCGCCGCCGCCACCATCCCGGCCGCGCGCAGCGCCCCGACGGTGTTCGTGAACGAGGCCCCCCGGAGATTCAAGCACTCGGCCCACACGTTCTCGCAATGCCCCCCGCGAATCGCCCCCCACATGTCCCGGGCGAACCCCAGGTAATCCAATACCGGCAGCGACGGGCAGATCATCCCGAACGTCCGATAGCCCGCCTTCTGCAACTCATGCAGGCTCGCCAGCCGTTTGCTCACCAAGGCCGTCCCCGGTTCGATCACTTTACCAATCTCATCCGACTGCGTTCCCGTCGAGACACCGTAAATCATCCGCCCGCGCCCGCAGAACTCGCCCATCTCCGCCCGAATCCTTTCCGCGACCCGCGGCAGCAGGTTCGACTTGCTCAACAGCCGGATGTCCCAGTTCGTCAGTTCCAGGATCACCTTGCAAATCTCCACCGTCTCCCGCGCCATCTCCAGATTCCCCGCCACATCCACCAGCGGCGACCCGTAGATAACCTTCTTCGTCCGGCGCGCTTCCCCAGGGTGCCCCCTAAGCTGCGCGCGCGCGATCTTCACCGCATCCTCACGCCGGATCACCACTTTCTCAAGGCGACCCTCAACCCCGTGCGCCTTCAGCCAGGGCGACTGCTTGAGCATCATCGCCGGCACGTAGCAGTAGGTGCAACTCGAAACACAGCTTGTCCCCGCCGAAAACGTCGGCCCGTCGCACAACCCCTTCTCCCGAAACTTCGAGTCAAAGTTGACGATCGTACGCGCCGGCACCGTGAACACCGGCTTCCCACCCATCAAGGTTCGTTCGCTCATGCCGCGCCTCCGTTCCCCAAGGTTTCCCCAGGATTGCCCTCTGCGTTCCCTGCCGCCGGCCCAGCCACCGATACTTGCTCCGCAGGCGGCAGCGGAAGGTGCTTCGTCACTATCGAGTCCAGTTCCTCCTGGCTTGCCCCGCGATCCATTGCCTCAAGATACTCCAACTCCCCGGCCTGCGGCAAATTCCGAGGCGACCTTCGCCGTCTTTTCGTGGCCAACTTAAAAGGCACTGCCACCCCGGCTGCTGCCAACGCTTTTCGTTCCCGGAATCTGCGAACCCTTTCGGCGGTGTCCTCGCGACGCTGGCGTTCGCTTTTCAGATCGCGGTAGTACTCATAGTTGACGATCTTCCATCCGTAACCATGACCCTCCAGGCGAATGATCCGCCTTCCTTCGTGGGTCGGACTCAGACTTTCCCCATCGGGCTTTTGAAGCTCTGCCAGTCCCCAGTCCACTTCCTCCATCGGCGCCCGAATCCGAAGCGAAATCGCCTCCCTCGTCATCATCACGTTCCCGTCGGGGTCCGAACACAGCAACACGTCCATGAAGAAATGCCGCAACTTCCGGTCGTTCGCCAACGAACCGTCCAAAATCTGATTGTGAATCTTAACGTACATGCTCTGATTTTTCCTCCTCTCGTTGCCTGATTTTACTCCAGCACACCCCAAAAAAATACCGCTCCGCCGCGTAATCTCGCACACGCCCATGATCTGACTTCCGTTTCGTGATCTGCATTGAATCCGCCACCTCATCCACCGGAAGCCTTTCCAGGATCATTCTGAGTCCTGCCTCGAAATCTTTCTCGGGAGTCACTGTGCGCCCCGCAGGGAAAAGAACAAGCCATTCGCTTTTCAAAAACGCAACCGCCTTCTCCTGTTCGACCCGAACCTCAGCCGCGCGCTTCTGATATTGCAGCATCCTCTCAGTCTCTTTCCTCATCTGATCCAACTTCGCATCCT
>JBAZRU010000071.1:4139-15872 GCA_041662805.1 Candidatus Hydrogenedentales bacterium
GTTCGCCACCGCGATCAAGTGGTCTACTTGGAGCACCGCGTCCGGCGCGGACCTGCCACAGTAACGACAGCGAAACCCGTCTCGCTTGAAGACCTCGAATCTCAGCCGTTTGCTCACGCCATTTCTCACAGCGATCACTCTACCTCAGACCAACCATGTAACGCAAGTAACTTTTGTAACGTCTTTGTAACTCCTTAAGCTAAGATACAGGGGAGCGTTACAAGCACACTTTCGATCCCGCCGAAACCATGACCTCGCCCCCCCCAAAAAAAAAGTCCCGCTTGTGGAGGAGAGGGGTACGTAGTGCCCGATGCACCCCCGGGGATGGCTCCGGTATAGCCCCCCAAGCGTCCCTTCGAGGTCATCCAGGCTCGAAATTGGGTGAATACACCCAACGAACAACCCCAGCCTCATAGTGACGCGCGACCGATCTTTCGCAACCGACTCTCCCAGCGACACGTCCGCCGGTAAGACACTAAAACCGGCATCCCCCCTACGAGCATCTTCCCAAAGGCCGGCATTGCCAACGCCAACCATAGGTTTTCCCTCCCCCTTACTTCGCTTCTTCCCGTGAGCTGGGAGTGCAGGGCAAGGATGTCAGGCAGTGTCCAAAGATGACAGTGAATGTCCAAAGATGTCCAAAGTCGTCAAGTGGTGGTGTCAAGTGGGTTGACGGAGAGGGTTGACGTGGTTCTGGTCCTGGTCGGTCGGCGGGAGGCAGGGTCTCGCGGCGCCGTCTGCGCTCCGTTGTGGGGAATCCCATGCCGGGGATTGAGAGGGTTTGGGGACGCGCAGGAGCATCAATGCTGACGCGGGTTCTGTGACTCTCACGAAAATAAATGAAGATTGTCGTTGACGATTCACGGGGGACTGTGAGAGGATACGGGAAACAAGGCGCTGAGTGGCGCACAACGAAAGGCATCACATGAGCAGCTACAGGCTTACATTTCGAGAACCCGGCAAGCGACCAAACACCGAGCGATGGGCCACGAGGCCAGTTGAGTCAGTGCGGTCAGCGGTGGAATGGATGAACTCAAACAAGGAGCGTGCATTTCTGCCGGCATTCGTGGAAACGAACGCTTGGCGGCCGGAGACGCTTGCCATTTTGGGAGATTCACCATGCGCGTCCTGATTGGCTGCGAAGTCAGCGGCGTAGTGCGGCGAGCGTTTCGGGCGCTGGGGCACGATGCTTGGTCTTGTGACCTTCTCCCTGCGGCGGACGGCTCGCCATTCCACATCGTTGCGGACCATGATTTGCACCTGCTGGACATTGCAGCGGACTGGAGGGGGAAGCGGTGGAACTTGGGAATCTTCCATCCGCCTTGCACCCGGCTGTGCAACTCGGGAGTGCTGCGGCTCTACAAGGGCAGCAAGAAGGCGGGCGGACTGGACCCGGACAAGCTGGCTGAGATGCGGGAGGCGGCGTGCTTTTGGGCGGCGTGCTGGAATGCGCCGATTGCCAGCGTGTGTTGTGAAAACCCGGTGCCACACTATCACGCGGGGCTACCCCCGTGGACGCAGACAGTTCAGCCGTGGCAGTTCGGCGAGCCTGAGAGCAAGCGGACTTGTCTTTGGCTGCGGGGCTTGCCGGTGCTGGTGCCGACTCGAGTACTCGAGTTTCCGGCTTGCGGACACTGGCGCAACCAGTGCTTCGGCGGACAAAACAAGCTGGGGCCGTCTCCGACTCGGGCCGCGGATCGGGCGCGGACGTATGAGGGCATCGCTACGGCAATGGCGGTACAGTGGGGAAGGGCTGACTGACGAGACTTCGCCCGGGCCATGAACCGGGCAACGTCTGGCCAGAAGCCGGACGCGGGCGACCGCGAAAGAGAAAGGCAGACAACATGAACGAGACAGAGACAACGACAGCCCCGGCCATGAAAACCACAATCGAGCAAATTGAGGCGACGGGCGACGCGGAAGTTGCCGCCGGCTTCGTAACGAGGGCGGAAGCGGATGCAAGCAACTTATTCGAGCAGCGGGTGCTCGGGGTCCCGTCGCGGGAGTGTCCCAACTGCGGCGAGGAGTACGCGCGCGGGCAGCGACGCTGCGGACTCTGCGAAACGCGACTGCTTTAACCCCTTCCCCGTCGCCCGCGCCCCGCCTTTCCCCCGGATTGTCCGCCGGGGTTTCAAGGGGTGCGGTGCGGCGAGGATTTGAAAGGCTGACACCATGAACAAACCTCACTTGTCACACATCTCCAAGGCCATCGTTGCCTTGGAGTCGGGTTCGCTGAGTAACGACGGCGCCCTTCAATCGGCGGCGAAATCGCTGGCCTACGCCTGCCTGCGAGTCGTCATATTGGGATCGGAGGGGGCGGACATCCTCAACAGTTGTAGCTCAAGGTTGGTTGCTGAACGGCTCCACATGAGCCGCCAGAGAGTTCGCCAAAGGCTTCAGAGCCACTACCGCGAGGTGCTGGCAGCACTGGAGGACTATCCCGAGAACGCGCTATGAAAACCCTACTCAAGACCAAAGCCGAAACGCTGGCCTGGGTGGCGTCGCACGACGAAAGCACTCCCGGCAAGTACGACGTAGTGAGTGACTGGATCGCCGATGAACTGGATCGCTTCGAGGCGGACAGCGGCTTCGTTTACAACCGCCCGGCGGCGGAGCGTCTTGTTTCCGAGAACGGCTTGGACCCGTCTAAAACCGTCCTGCTTGGCTCGCTGGTTTACAACGCGCAGGACTACCGGTCGCGCCGGAGGCTGGTCCGAGACGGCTGGCTCGAAGTCACCGGGCATGACGTGTTGGCGCCGTTCGTGACGCAAACGGTGCGGGTCCTGAGCTTCGGCGGCATGATGGGCGCGGTCGAAGGCAAGGTGCGCCGGCTTGGCGGCGTGCTGAGGCTGTGCCCGCCGCGCTCCCGCAACCGGTATCTCACCGGCGACCTGTGGATCCTGCCGAAAGGCGGTGCATCGTGACCCTCCCTCTTGCGTTCACCATCGGCGCGACCTTCTACATGGCCTGGGTGGCCATCCTGCGCTTTTTCGCATCCCGCCCGCGGGCGACGCGGGGCAACCCGTTCCTCAAGTTCAAGCCGTGGCAGGCGCGGCAGATCGTGAGGCGAGCGTGAATGCACTACTACGAACGGGGAAGCGACCCGGCCCGCGTGGGCGCGGTTCGCTCGACCACCAGGTTCTGCGGCGATATTGGTGCAAGGTTTGCCAAACGTACCATCACAACGAATGTCTGCGGGAGCGAATGCTCGATATACAATGCTATGACCTGCTCCATCAATTCGTGGTACTACAGCATCTCCATCGCGGCGGCATCTACCGCAAAGACCCAGTGGACGGACCCATCGAGCGATCAGCTACGGAAGCCATCCGCCTGTTGCGCCACGTTGAGGACCACATCCGGCGAATTGCCAGAGCGCAGAACGTCCAAATTCGGAAGATCGTGAGGCGCGCGTGACTCTCCCCTACACCTGCACGTTCAAGGTCGCGGATTATTCGCGGGCGCACTTGGTTGAGGAGGTTATGGCGCTGCGGTTTTGGGGCAGCCCGCACTCCCGTTACGTGCGCGACATCCTGGACGAGATGAGCGCCGGGGCGTTGGCCGCTATCCGGGACAGCCTGCTGGATGAACTGGACAACCACTTCGAGGAGGCGGGCCTATGATCCACGACGAAAACAAAGCCCGGGCCGTCGAATGGCTGAAGGTCTGTGAGGCCGGGTGCTGCAAGGGAAGCCTCGAATTGTACTGGGAGGCGGTCTCCAATTTCCTTCAGTACATCGGCGAGAAACCTCTGTCCACGGTGAACACGGTGGACATAGCGCATTGGCTGGTGTCACTGAAGCGGGACGACGACCGGTCCAACAACGGCGCGCGGTTCCTGTTGGGGCGGGTCAAGAGCTTCCTGCTCTACCTGGAGGACGAGGGGACTATTCCGCCGCGGCAGATTCTCTGGCGCCGCATCCCGCGCATCCCGAAGGTGCTGCCGGACATGGCGTGTTTTACGGAGGACGAATACCGCCGCACCCTGGCCGTCGCCCGCAACCCGGAGCCCTTGCCCAAGATCGCCAGCAAGGGCCCCGGACCGCAGCCCTTCAAACCCTGGATTTCCTCGCTCCTGGTCGTCGGCTGGAATACCGGGGCGCGCATCAGCGACGCGGCGGGGCTGCGGTGGGAGGACGTGGACTTCGAGGCCGGCACCGTGACGCTCCACCCCCAGAAGCGCAAGCGCGTCGGCCAGACGATCGTACTGCCGATGACGGAGGAGCTTCGGGCAGAGTTGGAACGGCTGCGGGCCGGTCAAAACGGATCGCCGTTCCCGCACGTTCTGCCGGAGGCGGCGGGGTACTACGGGGACCGACGGCTGCGCGGCTGGCTGCACGCGCTCTGCGGGCGGGCGGGGCTTTCTCCAAAGCACCGCTTCCACTCGCTCCGGCATGGCTTCGCGACTCGGCTCTTGAACAACGGTGTGGATTCGCTCACGGTGTCGGCCATGACCGGCCAGAGCCTCATGGTGCTGCAACGCTACGTTCACGTCAGCCTGGACGCGAAGCGGGCGGCGTTAAACGCTTACGCGCCATCTCCGAAAAGGTGAGCGACGCGCCCGACAGCGACCGTGGCCGGCGCTGAGAGTTAGCGATCCGAATTTATGAAAACACAACGACCAAGCTCACCCCACTGCCGCCGAGCGTGAGGTTGAGCGCAACCAGACCAAACAAATATGAGCCAAACATCGAACGGAAAAGAGAAGCGGCAGTTGCGGGTGCAGCGCATGGTTCGGCAGATTGGTCAATTCGACGGCTGGGGCGCGACAAAGCGCAACATCTACGAGTTCACCGTTCCAAGCAATGTGGTGTCCTCGCACTCGTGCCTGCTGCCAAAATTCTCTATCACGCTCCGCGTCGGCGAGCTTCGCAAGCTGATCACCAACTTGGAGGATGATGACGGTCTTACCGTGACCGTCGCCGAGCATCAAGCCTCGCAATTTACGTTCGTGCGATGACTGCCGAACCATTGATTAGGCAACCGCCCGTTCGTATATGAAACCCGAGGATGCAATTCAGAAACTGCGCGGGGTCATCCGCAGGAAGCACTTCTCTCTCTCCACCGAGGAGAGTTACTGCGGCTGGCTGGCAAGGTTCATGCGCTATCTCGGCGACGGCCACGCCGGCGGTCTGCCAAGCGAGCGAAAAGTTGAGGCTTTCCTGACCCAGCTTGCCCACCAGGACGTTTCCGCTTCCACGCAAAATCAGGCGTTCAACGCGCTCGTCTTTTTTTACCGAGAGGCGCTGGGGCAGCCGCTCGGCGACGTGTCCGCGCTCCGCGCCAAGCGGCGGGAGACTTTGCGGGAAGCCCCATCATCCGAAGAAACCCGCGCCCTGCTCACTGCGGTCAAAGACGTTCACGACTACCCGGTCCGGCTGATCGTGCATCTGCTTTATGGCTGTGGCCTCCGAGTCACCGAGCCATGCAACCTGCGAATCAAGGACGTGGACCTCTCCGGCCAGCGACTCCTGATCCACTGCGCCAAGGGAGGAAAGGATCGCGTCGTCGCGCTGCCGTGTTCACTCTACGCCGGCCTGCGCGACCAGATGGAAGCGGCGCGCGTGATCTGGAAACGGGACGCGTCGAACCGAATCCCGGTGGCCCTGCCCGGTTTGCTCGCGAAGAAATATCCCGCTTCAGCATTCGCCTGGAAATGGGCGTGGCTCTTCCCGTCGCACACGACCTGCGCGCATCCGCGAACGGGGGAGACGGTGCGCTGGCGAGTCCACGAGGCGAACGTCCAGCGCGCTGTGCGGGAGGCGTGCCGGGAGATCGGCGCGAGCATCAAACCCCACGAGTTGCGGCACGCGTACGCGACGCACTGTCTGAATCGTGGATCGAACCCGCGCGCCATTCAACACGCGATGGGACACAAGAGCCTGCAGACCACGATGGGTTATTTGCACGCGGAAGCCCTGAGCGTGCGGAGTCCTCTGGAACTTTTAGCATGAACGAACAAACCGAACAGGAAGCGCGCAACCTCGTCGCCCGGCTCTACGCCGATTGGCGCTGGGAATTGAAGAAGGCGGAAACAATGTCCTACGCGGACCTTGCCGCCGGACTGAAGAAAATGATGAGAGACGTGGTGGACCAAGTGAGTCACCCGGACGTTGCCGCCGAGGCCGTCAAGCACTTCAAAGTCATGCTCGACCGGGCCGAACAGTTTGTCACTTCCAGGGCGGCGACAGAAGTTTGCCCGGCGTGTCACTGCCAAACCTGCATTTGCCCAAAACCCGAATGAAATACCGCCAACTGACCGACGGAGACCTCGAAACTCCCATCATGCGAGGCTACCGGATAGTCCTGATGCTTCTCCCCCGCCGTCGCCGCGCCGTCGGAAACCGGATGCCCCGGACACTGGCCCGGCGCAGGCTTGGCCCCCTCAGCCGGCGTGACAGGCTTCGCCCACGGCGCAAGGACGATCCCCGGCGTCCAGCCCTCCCGGACACCCGAAAGCCCGTTCTGCGCAATCCTGGCAAGCGGGCGACCCCTTGTGGCATCGAAACACCAGCAACGGACGCCGACGGTTGGGTGAATGCACCCAGTTGTGCCGGTCCTGTCACCGTCTGGCGGCTGGCGGCGGCCCTGCTGGAAGCCGGCACGGTGACACCGACGGCCTCCAAAGCCTGGCTGTTGGCCCGCTGGTAGGCGGCTTGGACGGCTTTCCTGGCGTCGGCTTCCGGCAATCCGGTAACGTCAACACCCTGAAGCTCATCCTTGAAAGCTTGGCCGCGGGCGAGGCTGTAACGTGACAACTCCTGCGGGTTCATGGGCCGAAACCCATCCGCAAACGCATAACCCCGGTTCGGATCAATCGCCGGGGGGCGGTATTCAGTGGCAAACAGGGCCGCGTAACCGGCGCGTTGCCTGCTGGCGTCGGCGTCCGTGATGCCCGGATAAGTGCCGCCCGTCAGGACTTGCACGATCCGCTGCAACTCGTTCGCTCCGCCGACGCGATCCCCGAGCATGTTGACCTGCGCGGCGCCGGACGTGGGCAGCGGCAACATGAAGTCCCCGACGGTCGCCAGCTTCTCGTCCAGCCGGACACCCGCCATGCGGCTCAATTCCTGCAAGGCTGGCAGGCCCGGCACGTATGGGCTGACTGCGCCGGAAGCCAGCTTCTGCGCGTTCGGCAGCCCGTAGTCAGTGATGGACCCGATCAATCCCGCCGCGGTGCGTCCGCCCATCGCCGCCGCCCAGGCGGTTTCGAAGCCGACGGCCATCAGGTCCGCCGCGCCAATCGGCGGCAGCTTGCCCGCCGGAAGGCCGAGCCGAGCCGCCTTCTCATCCAGGGCCGCCTGCTGTTTCGCCCGGCGATCCCCCACGTCCTTCATGGCGCCCGCCGCAGCAAGGTACGGCCGGAGCGGCGCGAATGGCCCGACGGTCGTGCTGAACGGTATTTCCTCGCCGTTGCCAAGCTGGAGCGCCACGGTTCCGGGACGCCAGCCGTTCGCGTCCCACAATTCCCGATCGCGTTTGTCGCGCGGCCAGCGTTGGCGCACAATCAGGTAGCCCCCGAACACCAGCAGCATCGCCAGAAGGCCGAAAGGCGTGAACACGGCGGACTCGACGCGCCGTTGCGCCCGGTCCTCGGGACTGCGCATCATCGGGTTGCCGCGGCTCGACATTCCCGTCTCGGGGTCCACGTACTCGGGCTTCACCCCGAACACGGCAGGGAACTGTCCGAGCGGCGTCCCCATCAGCACCCGGTCAGTACCAAGCCCGATGGCATTCCCGAACCGCCCAAATGATCCAGCCAGTACGCCGATGACTGGGACGTTCTTGCCGAGTTCTCCGAATCCCTTCATCAGCGAGGACATCAGGCCGCCCGGAGACACCACGCCCGTCATGCTCTCGTTCCAGGCGTTCGCCGACCGCATCAGCCGAATCTTGGCTTCCAGTTCATCCGCCGGCATTCCCGCCGCGCGCATCCCTTCGTAAAACATGCCCTTCAGCATGTGGTAGGCGCCGGACATGATCTCCGAATGCTTCGGCACCACACCCGGCTCGGCCATCTCGTAGTTCCGCCGCGCCTGATCTACGGCTTTCAGGGTCGCCGCCTTCTGGTCCGGCATGAGGCGCTCGGTCGCCAGTTTGGCCTCGGCGGGGTTCATGCCCTGGTCGCGGAACCCCCGATACGCCTGCGTCCGCATCTCCTGCCATTCCTGGCCGGTGCCCTGCAAGTTGTCCCACCCGGAGGCGAACCGATAGCCGAAGCGCATGGCGCCCAGCAGTCTCAGCATGAACGCCTCGACGTGCCGGCCCTTTTGCGCCAGTTCGTCGGCCTTGAGTTGAACGCGCTCGAACAGGGCAATGCCCGATAGCAGGCGGTCCACGTTCTTGATCTCCGCCGTGCCTCGCAGAGCCTCGCGGAATTCCCGGGCGCCGGCCTTGAGCGACTTCACCTGGCCCTCGACGCTTTCGCGGAGGATGTTGTCGAAATCCTTCCAGAACTCTGCCGTCGTCGCGCCGCGGACAAACCCGCCGTGTTGGACCATCACGTTTGCCATCGCCCGGAAGGGAATGTGAATGATGGCGTAGGTGCCCACGTCCAGCGATTGCCGGGTGATGAATCCGGCCTTGGCCAGCAGGTTGCCCGCCGTGAACTCGTACATCGCCTCGATGATGTTCCGGCGGCCCTGCTTGTTCCGAAGCGCGAAGGGCTTCGTCCACTTCGCCCAGTGCGTCCCGATCCTGCGTTGAATCTCCACCTGCCGTTCGCTGGTGGAATCGCGGAACTCCCGGCGCTTCCTGGCGCGTTCGGAGTCGGTCTTGGCTTCCTTCAGGAGCGCGGCCGGCGGCGTGCGGAGCTTGTCCAGGCGCTCGGCCAGTTCGCGCACCGTGGCGATCTCGGCTTCCGTCGGGATCGTGTAACCGCCGAGCGACTGCGCGATCCGCGCGATGATGTAATCCGCGTCGAACGTGCCCGCCTTCACGGCGCTGACGATGGCCTGCCACGCGCCCCGGCGCCGGCCAACCCCAAGCCGCTGCCGTTCCCGGCCCGAGAGCATCCGCTCAATCACCGTCAGGGCGTGCGTCGTCGCCCGGTCAAACATCGTGTCGAATGCGTTCTCGAACGCCTTGCCGAGTGTCCTGGCCTGTTCGGGCGACACGTTCAACGTCTCAACGGCCAGTTGCTCCGCGTTCTTGCGCAGGTCCGCGCGCTGGCTGAACGGGAGTTCGAACACCCGGCGCAGGAATTCAATGGCCTTGTCTCCGGTCAGGCGCTTCAGCAGGTCCGCGAACCCGGGCGCGCTCTTGAGCGCGTTCTCAAGTTCTTCATCGGTGAACCACGCCTTGAAATCTTCCAGCGCGCCTTTGACCACCGTGTCAATTGCCGGGTCGCCGTGTTCCTTGCGGTACTGCTCGGAAAGAACCACGTCCACATGCCGGGCAACGTACTCGACGGACTGCTTCCCGCCGCGGAGCGCCGCGAGCATGAGGCCGCGATGGCTGGCTTCTTCCTGGGCCGCCTTGTAAAGCTGGCGCTTCAGGTCTTTCGAGAAGGCAGTGACGGAATCCGCCGTGAGGTACACGCGAACCGAGTTGAGCAGGCTGCCGCCGCCGCCCATCGGAGACTGGAACACGGGGCTTTCCGGGTCCTTCTTCAATTCGTTCAGGCGGGCGAGGAGTTGCCGTCCCTCGGCTTCCTGCGGGATCGCTTCGTCGGCCAGCTTCCAGAAACCGCCGGGCGCTTCCGTGACCGTCAGGCCGACCTCTTGGAACAACTGCTTGGCGTAGAGCGTGCCGTTGGCCCGGTTGAGTCGGGCGCGGTTCTCGACCGTGTCCTCGCGCCCCATGACGCGGGTGACGACGCCCTCCTCCTCGCCAAGCTCGCGCTGCATCTCCGCCTGCCAGTCGGCCACGTCGAACTCGGGGGCGGCGGCGGGGGCCGGGGGCGTTTCCGCCTTCGCCTCCCCCAGACTCGCCTGCGCCTCTTGCGCCTGCTGACGCTCCTTCGGTGCAAGCTCGAAGTTCCCGGACAGCACGTCGTCAAAAATGTCCTGCTCCTTGCCGTTGTTGCGGAACAGGCCGCGCAACGCCCGGATGAAGCCCCGGATGATGTCCTTCAACTGCTGCCAGAACCCCTCGACTGTCGAGCCGGCCTTCTTCTCGAAACGCTTGCTGGCCGTCTGCGAGCCGTACTCCTGCCAGTTCGAGTAGGGATAAATCTCGTTGCGGAAGCTCTCCGGGAAGTTGCGGCTCAGGAAATCGTTGGCGCCCGCCGTCGGCTTGTCCCGCAGGCTTTCGAGCGCGGCGATCTTGATGGGGTCCGGGTTCTCGCCCGCTTTGATTTCCTCCAAGACGTTGTTGATGCTCTGGACGCGTAGCCGTTCAAGCTCCGCCTGCATCTCCTTGGGCAAGGCCAGCATGACGGCGTGCAACACTTCCTCGATGGCGATGACGGGGTCCTTGTCGCTCACGATGGTCACAAGGCCGTCGAAGAAAGAGCCGTTCCAACCGTTGCTCAGGGCGTCGGTGACGTGGAAGCGAATGCCGTCCAGCGCCGCGGCGAGCTTCGGATTGTCCAGCAGGGCGCGCAGGAATTCCGCCTGCTTCGGGCTGAGTCCCGTCTTGCCCGCGTCCAACAGGCTCAGGAGGTCCTCGACGGACTTGGCTTCGACTGGAGCGCGGCCTTGGACTGCCGGTTGCGCGAAAGCCCTTTGAAGTTCAAGTGACGCTTGCTCCTTCGGCACCGGCGCGCCGTTCTTGTGCGTGATCTCGATGTCCTTCTCGTCGAAGATGACGTAGTTGTAGGTAGGGCGTTCAGGCTGGGGATTCTTCTGGATCAGCGTCTCAACCTCATCCGCCACGCTATACTTCCGCCCAAAGTCTCGGATGGCATTGATTAGCGAGGCCGTGCTGGGCCAGGAGCCGAACTTGGAGATGTTGTCGCTCTCCGACCACGGCGCTTGGGGCGCGATCTTGCGCAAGTATTCGCGGACGCTGGCGCCGGTTGTGGCGATGTCCTCTGCCCGGCGGGCGGGCCGGCTTCCCTGATCCAGATAGCGGATGCCTTTGATGCCAGCTTTCGACAATAGCAGGCTGGCCGTCTGTTCGTTGCCGACAATTCTACCGTTGCGCCATTGGATATTGGCGATTGAAGTCCATCCCGAGTCGGCGGGCGGAGTGAAGCCGGCGCTGGCGATGGAAGCGTAGGCGGATTCTCCGTTTGCCCGGTTGAAGAAAGGCTCTCCACCTTCGGGCAGATTGATCGTTTGGAAAGCTTGGCGCACAGCGCGTTTCACCTTATCGCTCTGCTCTCTCAACGGCTTGTCCCAATCCAGCAACTCGTCCGGCGTCACCTTCAGGTCCACCGTGTAAGTTGCCCCGGACGGCGGTGGAAGTTTCTGCAAAATATGCGGAGGCAGGGTCGCGTCGCTGATTTCTCCGTCTCTGTACTGCTGGGCGAACTCGTGAAACGGGAGAATTCTTCCCTGCCATTCAACCGTGTTTGATCGGCCTTGCTCTCCGGCAATCGCTTCCGCTGCTGCGCGTCCTCGGATTCTTCGGTGTTCAGAATCGGTTAGTCGCCGCTGGTAGTCATTCGCCACCTCCGGATTCTCCGCAAAGTAAAGCCCCCAGCCGTACACCTGCGAGCCTTCGCCCGTGCCGATCTTCTCCGTGCTGAACCGCTCTACTTCGTGCGGCGTGCCGTGGAACGCTGGGCTGCCCTGCATTCCGGGAGGCGGTTGCGCGCTTGGCGGCGTGAGGGTCGCCTGCTGACCC
>JBAZRU010000072.1:0-12782 GCA_041662805.1 Candidatus Hydrogenedentales bacterium
CTTAATCCTCTTCATTTGGCAGCAACCCCACTTCTACTCCATAGCCTGGATCTTCAAAGATGACTATCGCAAAGGTGGCTTCGAAATGCTCCCCGTCCGCGACCCACTTGGACGACGCACCTTTCGCCAAGTAATCCTCTTTGCCGTCCTCTTGATCCCAGCTTCCCTGCTTCCATACGCCATTGGACTATCTGGATTCCTCTACTTCCTTGGTGCGCTTCTTCTAGGCCTAATGATGCTATTCTCATGCTTCCCCTTTGTCCGCACGGGATCCACAGCGGATGCTCGCCGTGTCCTCCGAGTATCGATCCTTTACCTACCCCTACTGCTTGCATTGATCGTTCTGGATTATTCGATCTAGACTATCGGATCTATACGCACGCACTTCCTTGTTCGTATTTGTAGAAGGTTTTTCATAATTAACATGAAATCACGCCGTTACTCGCTTGTCCTCGGCATCATTCTGTTGCTCATTGCCTTGAGTCTCACTCCGCTCTTGGCCAAGCGGTCGTCCAGCGCCTCCCTTGTGCATCTTGCCAATATAGGCAAAGTGCCAACCTTCACCCTTCAAGACCAGGCTGACCAACCCTATTCCCTCGATAACCTCACCGGTAAAGTATGGGTTGCCGACTTCTTTCTGACTTCCTGTCAGGGTGCCTGCCCGATCATGTCGTCAAACCTCGCGAAACTTCAGACCGCCTTCAAGGATGATGACCGCATTCGTTTCGTTTCCTTCTCCGTCGATCCCGAAACGGATACGCCCTCCGTACTTGCCGAATATTCCAAACAACACACACCCGATCCCTCCCAGTGGAAGTTCCTTACAGGCCCCATCGCTGAGATCCATCGTATGGCAGGCGTGGAAGGACTGAAGGTTGGCGTTCCCGAAACGCCGATGGCCCACAGTCAGCGTTTCGTCCTTATCGACTCCGACGCCAACATTCGCGGTTACTATGATGGGATGGATGAAGCCGAAGTTGCCCGCTGCGAGACCGACGCGCGCCTGCTCTTGGCGGAGTCTCCCTGATGCCACCCCTATTGCCGACTATAAACGCAAGCCTTAACGGACTTGCCGGCGTGTTTTTGCTCTTGGGATGGCAGGCGATCAAAGCAAAGCGAATTCAACACCACCGCCGCTACATGATGGCCGCCCTCACTGCTTCCGCGGCCTTTCTCGCTTGCTATCTCTATTACCACTACACAGCCGCCGGCATCACTCGCTATCAGGGACAAGGCTTCTTGCGCGCGCTGTACTTCGCAATCCTGCTTTCCCACACCCCATTGGCAGCGCTCATGACCCCGTTTATCCTCGCGGCGGTGTGGTTCGCCCTCAAGGGCAATTTCACGGCACACACACGCATCACCCGATGGCTCTGGCCAGTCTGGATGTATGTTTCCGTTACAGGCGTCATCATCTATCTGATGCTGTATATACTTCCCCAGTCCCCATAGACTCGAAACCCGCGTATCGCCGGGAGGGAACGTCTTGCGACTGCACACACTCCTACTCATGGGCCTCCTACTGGCGTCACTTACGCATGCGGCATCGGTGGAAGACTACGAGTCCATTCAAGCCGCAATCGACGCCAACCCCGGTAAGATGATCTTCGTCCCAGACGCCGACTACCCCATTGCCGCCAAATTGCGCATTGCCCACGATAGCACCGGGCTATACGGCTTCGGGCGCATCATTCAGACAAACCCCGCGGAACCCGTTCTCGAAATCGAACACGCCACCGGCGTCCGGATCAAGGACATCACGCTCACCCGCGGGGAGAATGTGCAAGACTCCACGGCAAATGGCCTATTCTGTTACGACTCAAAAGATGTCGAGATAGATGGTGTCCGCGTCGTTGACTGCCGTGCGCGCGAGGCGGCGCTGGAAATCCGCACGTGTAAGAACGTCACGGTGCGCAATTGCCAAATCAAGAACTACAAGCGCATTGCCGTCGACGATCGGACGGGTGAAGGCCAGAATCACTATGGGTATGCATTCTGGGCTATCGACGGCACCGGCATCCACATTCGCGAGAGCACGGGAACAACGCTCCTCGACAATCGGATCGTCGAAGACAATCTGCTGCCTACGCCTGAGGTTAAGGAGAAGTTCAAGCTCGGAGCCCTTACCGAGGGCAAATATCCATCTAAAGAGGGCGACCTTGCGCACGACGCCTTCGCAAATGGTTACGTCAATAACTGGCATCAAGGTTCCGCGATAATCGTCACATCGCCCGAACAAACCCGTAATACCCTTGTTCGCGGAAACATCTTGCAGAATGCGGCGCAAGGAATTGACCTCCACACCGACTCCGCGGTCGTATCGGAGAACATCATCGACTACTGCATGATCGGCATCAAAGCAACTCACGGCTGCCGTAACCTCACCATAGCTTCCAATCAAGTCTCACACGTCGACCTTTGGGGTATCTTGCTCAATCCCGGCGCGATCTCGCATGCCGCGGAGCCCGCGAGCGATGGCAAGGAAGGGCGGCCCGCAAACGTGGATGCAGGGACGGTCATCGCGAACAACATCATTTCGGACTACGGATACGGCCACGAATATTGGAACTGGGGCGGCAAGAGCGCCGACCAGGGCGGCAGCTTTGCGATTGCCCTTTACGAAGGGCAACTGCCTACGAATCCCCCTTTGACTGACGTATTGATTCAAGGCAACATCGTGTACAACACGGGACGCGACGGCGTGCTTGCGGATGGCAAGGTTACCGCGGAACCGCCGCGCTTCCGCTACGCGGTCTACGTCGGCCCCTGGGGAGAGGGTCGGGAGAAAGGGCCCACGTATCCGCAGGGATTGCATTTCGCGAACAACCTCTTTCATTCCGGCACGGCGGCCATCTCCAACGTGGAACTCACCCCCTAAAGTCAGGAGAGCTCTATGACCATTCAGCGAGTGGGAGTAGTTGGCGCGGGGTTCATGGGTACGGGGATAGCCCAGGTGTGTGCACAGGCAGGCCTCGACGTCGTTCTCGTTGACAGCGTAGAAGCCCAAATAGAACGGGCCTGCGCAACGCTGGCCTGGTCCTTGAACAAACTCGTCGAGAAATCCTTGCTGCGGGAAGGCGTCGAGACGATCCTTGCGCGCATCGCCACGGGAACGTCCTGCGACTTGTGCCGGGATGCCGATCTTGTGATTGAGGCTGTCTTCGAAGATGTGGTGGAAAAGAAGGAAGTACTCCATCGCCTGAGCTTGGTCTGCGCCCCCACGGCGACCATCGGTTCCAACACGTCCACCATTCCCATTGCGCGGCTTTCGGAATTCATGGAGCATCCCGAACGCGCCATTGGCATTCACTTCTTTGGCCCCGTCCCGCTGATGAAACTGGTTGAGGTCGTGCCGCACGCAAAGACGGACCCCGCCGTGACCCGGGCCGTAATGGACTTCACAACGTCGCTCGGCAAGAACCCAGTGTTGGTCAAACAAGACATCCCTGGCTTTCTGATGAACCGCATCTTCGGAGTGATGGTAATCGAAGCCATCCACCTCGTCGCATCGGGAGCCGGTACCGTGGCGGACATCGATCAAGGCATGTGCGACGGCTTCAACATGCGCGTGGGTCCGCTTGCGATTGCCGACGCCGCGGGACTCGACATTATGCTCAACGCGTGCCGCGTGATGTACAAGCTGGACCCCATGCGCATGCCGGAACCACCCGCCCTGCTCGTCGATCTGGTTTCGGAAGGAAACCTGGGCGCGAAAACCGGCCAAGGCTTCTATCGCTGGGAGGGAGCGAAGAGATTGGAACCGGCCCTGTAGTGGTTTGTTCCAGTCGATCTTCTGAGTTGTACCGCCGGCTTCCAGCCGGCTCTTACCCTAACCACGGCGAAAGCTCAGGTGTCATTTCGAAGCGCAGTCGCGAAGCAACGCGGGCCGGAGGCAATTGACAGTATCCCGGAGCACATGTAATGTAAATGAAGGTCTGGCTGCAGCTGCCCCGTTTAGAGGCGTGACATGACACATGCATTGCTATATAGCGCGATCCTGCACTTTCTGGCGAGTGCCGCCGCCACGAACGCGCCAGCCATCGATTTCTCGCGCGACATACAACCCATTTTGTCGAGTCGCTGTTACACGTGTCACGGTCCGGACAAGCAAAAGAGCGGACTTCGCCTTGACCTGAAAGAGAGCGCACTCGCCGGCGGGGAAGGCGGCGTAGTCATCGTCGCCGGAGACCCGGACAACAGCCTGCTCATCAAGCTTGTCAGTGGCCTTGATCCGGACCGTCGCATGCCAACGCAAGGCGAATCGCTTTCGGAAGCACAGATTGCATCGCTGAAGGCGTGGATCGCGCAAGGCGCAACATGGCCGGACGGCGCGCAGAAAGTTGCTCCCGAAGATATCGCCCCGGCTGCGCCGGACCACTGGGCTTTCCAACCGATTCGGCGCCCCGAGGTCCCCTCGGTATCGAAGAAAGAGTGGCTGCGCTCGCCGATCGATGCATTCGTGTTGGCAAAGTTGGAGGCGCAGAACATTGCGCCATCGCCAGAAGCCGACAAAACCTCGCTCGCGCGCCGGCTCTATCTCGATCTCCTGGGATTACCCCCCAGCCCACAGGAGATGGATGACTATTTGAACGATCCGTCGCCGCAGGCCTATGAAGCGCTTGTGGACAGGTTGCTCGCGTCGCCCCATTTCGGCGAACGATGGGCGCGTCACTGGCTTGATCTTGCCCGGTATGCGGATAGCGACGGCTACCAGGTCGACCAAATGCGCCCCTATGCCTACCTCTACCGGGACTGGGTGATAGGCGCGCTGAATCGCGACATGCCATACGACCAGTTCGTGATCGAACAACTCGCCGGGGACCTCCTACCCAATCCGACGCTCGAACAGGTGGTAGCCACAGGATTTCATCGAAATACGCTGACCAACAAAGAAGGGGGCATTGACCCCGAAGAAGATCGTAGTAAACAGAACATCGACCGGACCAATACGACGGCCAGCGTGTTTCTCGGGCTGACGATGGCTTGTGCGCAGTGCCATTCCCACAAATACGATCCGATAACGCAACGCGAATACTACAAGTTGTATGGCTTCTTCAATGTCTCCCAGGAAAAGGACGTCCCCGCGGCAAGTGAAGAGGAGAACGCCACCTACCAACAGGCGAAGGCAGAATTCGACGCCAAAGCGGCGGCATTGCAGAAGGAGATCGACGAATACAAGCCCCAGTTCGCCGAGAAACTGGCCGGCTGGGAAAGAAACATCGATCCAGCCACGTTAGTTGGATGGGACGTCGCCGAGCCTGCGAACTTTTCGTCGAACGCGGGCACTGCCTCAACCGTGCTGGACGACCGGTCCCTCTTGCTGAGTGGTAACAGCGGCGAGGTCGACACCTATACAGTTGTGGTCGAGACGCGCGAAACTGGGATCAAGAGCTTCCGTTTACAGGCGTTGAAGGATAAGACGTTCAAGTTCGAAGGGCCAGGCCGTGCGCTGGATGGAACGTTTGTCCTCAGCGAGTTTTCGGTATTTGCCGCTCCCATCACACAACCAGAGCAGAAGCAGAAGGTCAACCTCGTCAACCCCAAAGCCGACTATGAAGAGAATGGACGCGGCATAGACGCCGCGTTGGACGGAGACCCTGACACAGGATGGAGCATATGGAAGAAGGAGGGCAACCGTAACGAAGATCGGTATGCAACCTTCGACGCCGCGGAGCCCGTTGGCTTTCCCGAAGGAACGCTGCTCACCTTTGTCTTAGAGCATCGCGACGGGCTTCAGCACAACATTGGCCGTTTGCGCCTGTCGACAGCCCGCGAACCCGCCGGCGCCATTGTCTTTCCAGACGCCGTGCACGAAGCGCTATTGATCCCGGGACCGCAACGAACGCCCGAACACCAGCAAGCTGTCTATGACTACTACTCGCAGCAAGACCCGGAAATGAAGGCGCTTCGCGACCCGCTCGACACGCTGCTTGCCAGCGCGCCGCAACCTCCGAAGACAGCAGCTCAGACGCTGGCCCAAAACCCAACACCCCCAAAGACGCACGTGTTTGCACATGGCGACTTCCTTTCGCCAGGCGATGAGGTCCAGTTGGGGACGCCCGCGGTGCTGCCGGCGTTTCGCCCGAGAGGCGACACTCCCGACAGGCTCGACCTCGCACACTGGATCGCCGCGTCCGCCAACCCTCTTACGACGCGCGTGGTAGCCAATCGAATCTGGCAACACCTCTTTGGCCGAGGCATCGTGAGTTCGCCCGACGACTTCGGAACTCGCGGCGACAAGCCCACGCATCCGGAGTTACTCGATTGGCTTGCAACGGAACTCGTTGGTCAAGGCTGGAGTATGAAAGGGCTTATCCGGACGATTGTCACCTCCTCGACCTACCGCCAATCGTCGGCGAATCGTACTGACCTCCTTGCCGTCGACCCCGCAAACTATCTCCTTGCCCGACAGAACCGGTATCACGTCGAAGCGGAAATCGTACGCGATGTACATCTTGCCGCAAGCGGGTTGCTTTGTTCGGAAGTCGGCGGGCCGAGTATTCGTCCTCCCCAACCGGCGAGTCTCGCGGAATCGTCCGTCAGCGAATTCATAAAATGGGAGGAAAGCCCCGCGCCCGACAAGTACCGCCGCGGTCTCTATATCCATTTTCAACGCTCAGCGCCCTACCCCATGCTCACTGCACTCGATTGCCCTGAGTCCATTCATACGGTGGGGTCCCGGACTCGTTCCAATACGCCGCTGCAGGCGCTTACATTGCTCAACAACCCCGTCTTCTTCGAATGCGCCCAAGCGCTCGGAGCCCGCATGCTCCAGGAAGGGCCGCCTGACGAGCAAGGCCGTATCCGGTACGCATTTCGCCTCTGCATGGGCCGCGAGCCGGAGCCCCAGGAGTTGAAGCGGTTGGAGCAATTTCTGAGCAGCCAGCGTCGCGCCCTTTCTTCGGATCAAGTGGTGGCTATCCAGCTTGTCGGCAAGAAGCATCTGAGAATCGGCGACATCGCCGACACGGCCAGTTGCGTCGCGTTGGCCCGTGTCATTATGAATCTCGACGAGTTTGTCACGAGAGAATAGACCCCTTCGCGCGGGATGTTCTCCTTTGAAGGTGAGGCTGTAGAGAAATTGGATTCCGTTGCCTCCGGAGGGACTTGCATCGCACCCCGGATGCAAGACCAATCCCCAGGCATGAACGGATTTCCTCGATGCGTAGACACGTGGCGAAACGAAGGGAGCCTATGTTCTCAAGAGAAGAAAAGGTGCTTCAAACGCGCCGTCGCTTCCTTGCGACAGCCGCCAGCGGGTTGGGCGGGTTGGCGCTTGCCTCGTGCCTGAATAAGGACGGGTACATCGCCAAGACGGACGAGGCGGCAGGCGGGATCATCAATCCGTTAGCGCCCAAGCTCCCCCACTTTGTGCCCAAGGCCAATGCCTGCATCTTCCTATACATGTGCGGCGGCCCGAGCCAGATGGATCTCTTCGACCAGAAGCCAAGACTTATCGAACTCGACGGACAAAAACTGCCCGATTCGATGACCAAGAACGTCCGGTTTGCGTTCATCGACAAAGAAACGGCAGTCCTGCGAGGTTCCCCAAAGCGCACGTTTAAGCCGTATGGCCAATGCGGCACGGAATTCTCCGACCTGCTTCCGCACATCGGAAGCTGCGCCGACGACATTGCGCTTGTTCGCTCCATGCACACCGACGCGTTCAACCACACTCCAGGCCAGGTCATGATGAGTTCGGGCGTCATGACGTTCGGCCGGCCCGTTTTGGGATCGTGGGTGGTCTACGCACTCGGTAGTGAGTCCGAAAACCTCCCCGCTTACGTCGTATTGTCGGCAGGTTCCGGTACGAGCGCCGGCACGTCGAATTGGACCAGTGGCTTTCTGCCCTCCACCTACCAAGGGGTGCCATTCCGCAATCAGGGCGACGCGATACTTGACGTGCACAATCCCAACGGCATGTCGGATTCTGGGCAACGGCTCGGACTTGATGCCATTCGGGATTTGAATCAGATGCATTACCAGGCAACGGAAGACCCCGAGATACTCGCGCGCATCGGAACCTATGAGCTTGCAGGGCGCATGCAGCTTGAAGCGCCTAGCCTGATGGACTTCTCGGACGAGCCGGCCGAAATACTCGCGGAATACGGCGTGGACCGTCGCGAACCGGAAAAGATACGGAAGTATCGCAGCGGCGGGCCGGACGAGTTTCAGACCTATGCGCGGAATTGCCTCCTTGCCCGGCGCATGATCGAGCGAGGGGTGCGCTTTGTGAGTATCCTCCACGAAACGTGGGATCACCACGAGAATCTCGACGAACGGTTGCCCTTCAATTGCAAAATGTGCGACCAGCCTATCGCGGCATTGTTACGCGATCTAAAGCGTCGCGGCCTGCTCGACACTACGCTCGTTGTGTGGGCCTCCGAATTCGGACGGACTCCCCTCGGCGAGAACGGCGCCTTCTTTGCCTTGAATACGGGGCGCGGCCATCATCCTTTTGCGTTCAGCATATGGATGGCCGGTGGCGGCATAAAGGGCGGCCAAGTCATCGGCGAGACCGACGAAATCGGCTGGAACGTCGTCCAAGACCCCATTCACGTTAACGACCTGCATGCAACAATCCTCAATCGGTTCGGCCTCGACCACGAGCGTCTCACCTATCGATACCAGGGCCGGGACTTCCGTCTGACCGACGTCGCCGGCAAACTCGTGCCGAAATTGTTCACCTAGCCCGCATATTTCACCGGCGCTTGGCCGCGCCGGTGAAATATGCTCACGTGCAAGACTTTAGGTTACTCCATGAGGATTTCTCACGAACACACTCTGTTCGCGGAGAGTCGCCGTGATTTACGTCGCAAGTCTCGCCAATACTCAGGTTGAGAGACATCCTGGTGTGTGTTCGTGAGAAATCCGGGCTAGTTCGTTCGCTCCGGAAGCCTTCGAAAGTGTGACGAGCTTGCCCCCCAATTGCTGCCCACAGGCGCGACCTCCTCGGCGCGTGGTATGATCCCCGCCATGAAGATAGACGCAGCTAAAGGCTCATTATCCGAAGAGAACACAGTGAACGTCGTGCAGACCGCGTCGCTTACCATTACGGAGATCTACAAGTCCATCCAAGGAGAGTCCACGTGGGCGGGCTTACCGTGTATATTCGTCCGGCTAACGGGGTGCCATCTGCGGTGCGTGTGGTGCGACACGGAGTATGCGTTTCACGGCGGCACAAAGATGACCGTGGCGGACGTCGTGGAGCGCTGCGTAGCGCTAGAGTGTTCTCTGATCGAGATAACTGGGGGCGAGCCCCTGCTTCAGAAATCGTGCGGCGAATTGGCTCGCCAATTGCTCGACCGGGGATTCACGGTCTTGTGCGAGACGAGTGGCGCATTGCCTATCGACCGCTTGCCGAACGAGGTCATCAAGATCATGGACCTCAAATGCCCAGGCAGCGGAGAGGTTGACAAGAACGACTGGTCGAACATCGACCGGCTCTCACCCCGCGACGAGGTGAAGTTCGTCATCGCCAGCCGCGAGGATTACGAATGGAGCCGCGACACGGTGCGCACCTACAATCTTCCAACACGGTGCGGGCAAGTGTTGTTTTCACCCGTGTTCGGATCGGTAGTCCCAAAGGATATCGTTGATTGGATCCTGGAAGACAAGTTGAACGTCCGCTTCCAGCTACAGCTTCACAAGTTCGTCTGGCCGCCCCAACAGCGCGGCGTATAGCGCAAAGGAATTCATGAAAGTCGAGTTGTTCAAACGATTTCAGTTTGAGGCAGCGCACTCTACTGCGCGAGGCGGAGACGGCGCACCGAAGCTTCACGGGCACAGCTATCTTGTGGAAGTGCGCCTTGAAGGCGAGTGCCGCGAAGACTTGGGGTGGCTTGTCGACTACGGGGAGATTTCCGACTGTTTCCAACCGCTCTTTCATCAACTCGATCATCGCAATCTCAACGAGATCGCTGGACTTCAGGATGTCACTGTCGCTGGCGTTCGACAATGGATCAAGGAGAGGTTGGCGCCGGCCGTTGCCACCTTGAAGGATATCGCCGTGAGTGTGATCGGACCTTGCTCGTATCACCCAATGGTCCTGCCTGAAGAGGCGGAATGGGATGCGCCGCAGCGCGTGCGCTTCGGTTTTGAAGCAGCCCACGCGTTGCCTAATTTGCCGAAGACGCACAAGTGCAGCCGCATGCACGGACACAGCTTTCGCGTCGAAGTAGGCGCACGCGACTTGATTCGTTTGGAAGATTCGTTGAGCCTCGTCTACCGCGAGTTGGACCATACGTGTTTGAACGAAATTCCCGGGCTACACAACGCGACGTCCGAACAAATCAGCCGATGGATATGGACCCGGCTCGCGCCGGACTTCCCCGATCTGGAGGCCGTGATTGTTGCGGAAACGTGCACGGCCCGTTGTGTGTATCGCGGACTATAGGAAATTGAAGAGCCGGTTGGAAGCCGGCGCTACCGAGGAATAGCAATGCCGTCGAAGAAAGCACCAAAGCCGAGAAAGAAGACAGATGCCAGTGCACACGTCAGGGCACAGTTTAAGGCGCTCGACAAGACGTTGCCTTTTTCAGGCCCAGAGGCTATCGATACGGCCGTGCTGGAATGCTTCGCGTACGAATACGCGGGCAAGCATGTCGGTGACCCGATGGAGATAGAGACGACCACGGACGAGTTCACGTCCGTCTGCCCCTTCTCGGGGTTGCCGGACTTTGCCCGCGTGACCATCCGCTATGCACCGAATAAGCTGTGCATCGAGCTTCGTTCGCTCAAGTATTACTTGCTCTCCTACCGCGACGTAGGCATTTGGTATGAACACCTGGTGAACCGCATGCTCAAGGATCTGGTGAAAGCCTGCGATCCGCTGGGCATGGAAATCGTAATCGAATGCCAGCCCCGCGGCGGGCTGAGCAGCACTGTTACGGCGCGATACAGCAAGCGCAAAGGCAAGTAACCTCTTTGGCGCCGTTTACCGCGCGGGCCACTTGAGTTGCTTGTGCAGGAATTCAAACGTGCCCACCGCATGAATGGTATGCGGGCCGTCGAAAAACTCGATGGCCGTGCGGTCGCCGCAACCAAGCTTGACGTAATGCCGGCGCGTCCGCGCATATTCGTATGCCACCCATTCATCAATTCCCACGCCATCGTCGTGTCCGCGCTCGACCATGAAGGGTCTCGGACAGATTAGCCAGGACATCTCCGCGTGATTGAATGTATTGCCAAGATCGAACTCATACATTTCATACTCGTGCGTGAACATGTAGCTGAACGGGGCCGACAGCGACGTCATCTTCCACACCCACTCGTTGTAATCACCGGAGCAAATGGACAAGCAGTAGCCGTCAAGTTGGGCGGGCACGCGCAGGGCCGTCTTGCCGCCGTAGGACAAACCATAGAATGCGATTCGGTCTGCATCCACGAACGGTTGTGTCCCCAGCCATTCGAGGATACGCGCATGCTGCTGCGTGATGAAGGAGAACAACGAAAGCTTCAGAGGATTCGCCTTGCGTTGTAGCACGCGAAACGCCTCTCCTCCCGTGTACGGATTCTGAGGCGAGAATGTGACGAAGCCTTGCTCGGCCAAACGCCACGCCACGCCGTGGTAGTAATGGTTGTCGCTCTTGGGCTCGGCAAGTTCTTTCGGATATCCCTCAAGCCCGTGCTGGCAGACAACCACGGGCCTGCGTTCGCCTTCCTGAATGTCCTTCGGGACAAGAAGGATTCCGTATGCGAAGATATCGGGGCAGACATCGAGCATCACTTCGTAGCCGCGGTACAGAGGCTCGTCGTAGATCAGCCGCGTACGTGGATTCGCATCCACATCAGGTTCGTATAACGCTCCAATGACTTCGCGGCGAAAGTAATCGCGATACCATTTCGAGCTCACTTTCCATGAAGCCGCCGTCGTCTTGTCGGCATTGGACCAGAACTCCGTCCGTTTGCGGTCGCTTGCCCAAACGAGGAACTGCACGTCGTCCACCAACTGCTGCACTTGCCGCTTCATGCGAGTGTCCGGATCGACCGGTGCGCCTGTTGCCTTCGGAAGCGCCGAGATACCCTGCATCTCTCCTGGCAACTCAAGCGCCTTCGCGAACTCGGCGAGAGTCTCTTCGCACAAGATCTTGCCATTGTCTGGACGCACAGGATCGACAAACGGCGCGTACCCACGTTGTGACCGCAGACTCCGTGCTCGTTCTACTTCCGCTGAGACGGCCTCATAGGCCGGCGTTTCAATTACGCCCGGCGCAGCCCCCCGGCGCCCCTCTCGTGGAGGTGGAGGCCCATCGACGCGGGGATGCTCGGAGGCCTCCACAATGATCATGTGTGGCGCGGCAAGCAACGCGAGTCCAGAGTCGCCAAACTCCCGCAACAAGCCCCACACGTTCCGGTAGATGGGCTCTCGATAGAGGTCTTCGCGCGGTTTGAAATACCCCGACACGACCGTCGCATTGATGCGTGTCTCCAACGCCGCCGTGTAAAGGGCGACCAAGCCGCCTTCGCCGTATCCGGCTACGCCAATGGGTGTGCCCGGGTTGTCGGCGGCAAAACGGTCGAGCACGGCCTGGACCTTCTGGACTTCGTATCCAATGATGTGATGCCCCATTTCGAAGGCCGCGCGATAGATGAACTCGCGATGCGGTTGATTCGTCATGCCCACATCCGGATTGCCCGAATACGTGTCGCTGCGATCAATCAATGTCGGCACGACGACTCGGCACCCGGCCTCCGCGAACTTGCACGCAAACGGCCTGTCGGCGGGTGTATCACCAACCAGCCCCGCAATCGACTCAGGCGTCCAGTCGCAATCCGGCAAA
>JBAZRU010000072.1:12792-15836 GCA_041662805.1 Candidatus Hydrogenedentales bacterium
GTTTTGTCTTGGGCTCCAACAGCAAGCCCTCGCCGTAGATGCCGCGCAACACGCGCCACCGCACGGCATGCACGTCATAGGAATTGTGTGTGCCGATCAAGACGGTTTGACCAAACGGCACGACCTGTTCGAACAGCCCTGTGTCGCGAGGCTCATTGGCCCCAATGAGATCGGCGAGCCGTTGCCGATAAGGTTCCATGGAATCATCAGTTGGGAGAGTTGCGATACCGTTTGAAACGGAATAGATGGTGATGAATTCCCGAGTCTTCGGAGCTTCCGCCGATTTTCGCGAGAGATACGTGTCGATGCCGGACACCATGAGGGCCGCGAAATCTCCGGTCGCCTCGAGCGGCGCCGTATTGGGCAGGGGTTCTGCCGAAACCTCCGTGATAGCTGCGAGAGAAGCAATTAGCATCGCGACGATTCGGGTCTTGGACTGCATGGCAACGCTCCCTCTTCTTTGGGCGAATCTTGCTCAGAGCCTATCATGTCCCGGCGCAAACCGCTACTTGCGTACTACGGTAAAATGCCTCGTCAAACGGCCAACCGTTCCAAGACTGTGACGGGGCGCCTTTACCTGCTATAATCCCCCGACTATTCTGCGGGCGGGGGCTCGACCTGCCGCATCCTGAGAACCGAAACACCTTTCCAGAAGGGGTCAAACAATGAGCTTTCCCATCGACGTAAGTGCGTACAAACCCTTGCCAATCAACCCGGACCAGAAGACCCTGACCCCGGAACAACTGGCCCAGTTGCAGAAGAACGTACAGATTGTCCGCGATACGATCATTTTCTACACGGCCATCGCAGGCGTGAAAGGCTTGGCGGGCCACACCGGCGGCGCCTATAGCATCGTTCCGGAAGTGCTTATCGCGGACTGCTTCATGAAAGGCAGCGACAGCATCTATCCGGCGTTCTTCGACGAAGCCGGACACCGCGTCGCCATCCAATACGCCATGTCGGCATTCAATGGCGAGATGCCCTTCGACAAGTTGTACCACTACCGCGAATTTGGCCAGGGCCTGTTCGGGCATCCCGAGCTTGATCCGAAGCTTGGCGTGAAGTTCAGCTCGGGCCGCCTCGGCCACCTTTGGCCCTTCATCAACGGTGTTGCCATGGCCAACCCCGGCAAAACCGTATTTCTGTTCGGCAGCGACGGATCGCAACAAGAAGGCGACGACGCGGAAGCCGCGCGCCTGGCGGTTGCGCAGAAGCTGAACGTGAAGATCGTTGTAGACGACAACAACGTCACAATCTCCGGCCACCCGCAGGACTACCTTCCCGGGTATGACGTGGGCAAGACGCTCGCTGGCCACGGCCTCTTGGTCGATACGGGCGAGGGCGAGAATCTCGAAGCGCTCTATGGCCGTATGCAGATGGCCGTCACGACGGCCGGCCCCGTGGCATTGATCAACAAGCGGCTGATGGCGCCGGGCGTCCCCGGCATCGAAGGCGTGCACGCCGGCCACGACGTCATCAAGAAAGACTTGGCGGTCGACTACCTAACCAAGCGCGGGCACACCGAGGCCGTCGAGTATCTGAACAGCATCAAAGTGCCGAAGACCAGCGTGTCGTTCCTGGGGAGCTCCACCGATTCCGCCAGCAACCGGACCGAGTTCGGCACAATCGTCAACGGGATTCTGGCGAAGATGACCCCGGAAGAGCGTAAAGCCAACGTGCTCGTCATCGACAGCGATCTGGAAGGTTCGACCGGTCTGAACGGCATTCGGAAAGCCTACCCCGAAGTGTGCATCAATGGCGGCGTTCAAGAGCGCGGGAACTTCTCCGCCGCGGCGGGCTTCGGGTTTGCCAAGGGAAAGCAAGGGATCTTCAGCACGTTCTCGGCTTTTCTGGAGATGATCATCTCCGAAGCGACTATGGCGCGGTTGAACGAGGCGAACGTAATCTGCCATTTCTCGCACGCAGGCGTCGACGAGATCGCGGACAATACCTGCCACTTCGGGATCAACCTGTTCTTCGCGAACAGCGGTCTGGAAGAAGTGGACCACACGCGCCTGTACTTCGCTGCGGATGCGCTGCAGCTCAAGGCGATTGTCGAGACCGTGTGGGACGATCCCGGCCTTCGGTTCATCTTCACCACGCGGTCCAAGGTCCCCTTCATTCTTCGAGGCAACGGCTCCAAGTTTTACTCCGAGGAAAACCGGTACCAATTCGTGCCGGGCAAGGACGAAGTGATCCGCAGCGGCAAGCGTGGGTACGTGGTTGCGTATGGAGAGATGTTGTATCGGGCGCTCGACGCCGTTGACCGCGCCCGCAACGAAGGCATCGATGTGGGCCTTATCAACAAGCCGACCTTGAACCTTGTCGATCCGGTAACCATTGACCTTATCGGACCGACGCACTTCGTATTGGTCGTCGAAGGCCAGAACCGTCAGACCGGCCTCGGGTGCCGATTCGGAAGCTGGCTGCTCGAAGCGGGACATTCGCCCCGGTACGACTATATGGGCGTCGTCCGCCCCGGTAACGGGGGCACAAGCCAGCAGATTGCCACGCAGGGCCTGACGCCAAACGACATTCTGGGATCAATCCGCGAACTGACGAAGTAAGCGCCGCCTTGGCGGGCCGCCAAGGATAAGCGTGATCGTGTAGGATATCGCGCGCGATGGGGAGGAGTCGTCGGGCTTCTTTCCATCGCGCGCTTGTTTATTATGATCCTCGGCGCGGGCATTCAAGTCGCAAACGATACGGGAGCGCAGCGTGTACGATTTCATCGTGGTGGGGGCCGGTTCCGCGGGGTGCGTGCTTGCGAACAGGCTCAGCGAGAACCCCGGCTGCAAGGTCCTTCTGCTCGAAGCGGGACCGCGCGACTACAAGCGCATGATCCATATCCCGGCGGGATTCCCGAAACTGTTCCGCACGAAATACGATTGGGCGTGCGAGACGGAGCCGGAGCCGGGCGCGGGAGGCCGAAAGCTCTTCTGGCCGCGCGGCAAAGTCTTGGGCGGAAGCAGCTCGATAAACGCGATGATCTACATTCGCGGCAACCGGCGCGACTACGACGCCTGGGCCGAAGCGGGCAACCT
>JBAZRU010000073.1:0-3602 GCA_041662805.1 Candidatus Hydrogenedentales bacterium
TGAGGTGTGTAAGAAGGTGTTGGAAGGTTGAAGGTTGAAGGTTGAAGGTTGAAGAGATTTGAAATCTCAGATTTGAGATACAGGTATAGGACCAATAGGACCAATAGGACCAATAGGACCAATGGGACCAATGGGACCAATGGGACCAATGGGACCAATGGGACCAATGGGACCAATGGGACCAATGGGGCCGATGGGGCCGATGGGGCCGATGGGGCCGATGGCCGATGGGGCGATGGGGCGATGGGGCGGGAGCTTGCCGGTTGCTTGCGAGGGGGAGATGCGCGATGCCTGCTAGACGATTCCCGCTGGGAGCATGCTGGAGTTGTTTGGCTCCAGTGATGGTGTTTCTCGCTTTGTTTTCGGGTGTGCAGGGCGCGTATGCGGACGGTATCTTCGCGAAGGAGCGGTTGCAGAAGAAGCTCCCCTCTATTCCTTGGCAGCGCGCAATCATCGCGCATAAAGATGGCGTTGAGCGGCTCACTATCCAATCCGCGGTCGATGCCGATGGGGCCACGCTTGGCTGGATCGTGCCTGTACCGTCGTCGCCGACGGAAATAGCGAAGGGCTCGGCCGGGGCCGTGCAGGTGCTCTCCATGTACCTTAAGCCGCGTATCATCGATGCGTGGCAGACCGCAATAACCAAGAGACTGCACTATTGGCTGGCCGGCGCGTGCGGTGTCTGGGCCTATGTGATGCTCCGCAAAAAGCCGTTTTGGATAAGGCTGCTTCTTTCCATTCCCATTCTGCTTTTTATCGCGGGCACCCTGTTGTTGCTCGTCCTCGGCGGATCGAGAATGGCGGCATCGACGCCTGAGGGCGGGGCCTCCCGTTCCGGTACGGTCACCGTCGAGGCGACAGCCACGGTCGGCAGCTATGACGTGGCGACGCTGAAGGCCGAGAAGGCCGAGGACCTGCGCGCATGGTTGTCGGAGAATGGCTTTTCCGAGTTGCCGGGCGAAGGCGACCGGATTGTGCAGGACTACATTGCCGAGGGATGGCGCTTTGTGGCCGCGAAGTTGCGGCGCGAGGGAGAGGGCGTGGCGACACCGCATCCGCTGATGGTCACGTTTCCGGCGGAGCGCCCCATCTACCCCATGCGGCTCACGGCGCTGTCGGCCTCGGACGTCTACCTCGAACTCTTCATCGTGTCCAACGAAGGCGCGAAATCGGAGTTGCTGACGCGTGAATGTTGCACGGGTCCGCTCAGAGCGAGCAGCGACGACGGGTCCTTTCGTGCATCTGGCTTGCTGTTCCCGGTGGACCATCCTGGATTGAAGCCGCTGTTGTGGGTTGGCGGCAGAATCACGAAGCTCGCCGGAACGCTTCGCCCGCAGGATATGGGCGCGGACCTGACGTTTAGGCCAACGCCAAGCAAGCCCTATCGGCAAGTGCTGTATACGCACGACGCGGCTGTAAACCGAGGGATTACATGGGGACTCCGGGTGTGGTGCGCGGCGATCGTACTGGGGGTCTTGGTCTGCTTTCCGATTGCGCGGCGATCGTCGAAGGGGCGTTGGGCGAGCCTGTCGGTGCTCGTGCTGGTTAGCGCGGCGTTGGCGGGCGTGAGCGGCGCGGTTGTGTTCAGCCTATCGCCTGTTACGGAAGTCGTGAAGAACCCACTTACCTCGGCGGAATTCGCGACAAGGCCCATGTTCGAACTGGAAGGAATTGCGGAGGCGCACGACTGGTTCCAGGACGCGCCGCTCGATGAAATTGCGCGCGTGTATGCGGCGCACTTCACGTACACGGTTGCCATCAACCGGTATACGGGAAGGCGCATGGCGATTGACGACGCGCCCGGCAATGTCACCATCGAGCAGGATGATACGGCCGTGACGGTGCGCACGCAAGAAATCGATCACATCGGCGCGAGCGAGACTGTGCGGTTGACAGGCCGCCTCGAAGACAAGCACACACACCGGAACGATTCGCGCGAGTGGGTTGAGAAGCTGTTCGAGTATCCGAGGTTTGAGGCTGTCGTGCGCGATAAGGGATTACCGGACGAGTTGTTCGTAGATGGCGTGACATACGCGCGCGCGCTGAAAACGTGCGAGGACGATCCGGCCCGGTTCATACCGCTGTTTCGCGAGGATTTGCGCCGGCTGATCGATGACATCAATTTCGAGAGGGATATCGCGTTCGAGGCAAGCGCGTTGGGGTTGATGACGCGCACGGTTCCCCCGGTGGATGTGAACGACAAGAAGGCGATGTTGGCGTTTCTGGAGAAGATCGCCGCGTATCAGCCGTGACGGAAATGCGAAGGGAAGACGCGTGCCGAATGATGTGAAGACGTCCGGCGAGAATGGCGGGCGCAAACAAAGCCGAAGACGCCTGCCACGGAGGGCAGGCGCTACAAATACCACATACGGAAACACCGCGCATAAATCGGCGGGTTGGAAAACCCGCCCTCCGAATTGAAGACGCCCGGCACAGAGGCCGGGCGCTACACAATGCCTTTTAGGTATTGTCCCGTGTAGGAGGTTTTGACCTTTGCGATCTCCGATGGCGGCCCGACGGCGAGGATACGGCCACCTTTGTCGCCGCCTTCGGGGCCGAGATCGATGATCCAATCCGCGGTCTTGATCACGTCGAGGTTGTGCTCGATGACGAGGACGGTGTTGCCTGCCTCGACGAGCCGGTGCAAAACGCTGAGCAGTTTGTCGACGTCCACCGCATGCAAGCCTGTGGTGGGTTCGTCGAGGATGTACAGCGTGCGGCCGGTCTGGCGCTTTGAGAGTTCCGTCGCGAGTTTGACGCGCTGCGCCTCGCCGCCGGAGAGCGTCGTGGCGGCCTGGCCCAACTTGATGTAGCCAAGCCCGACGTCGTTGAGCGTGTCGAGTTTTGCGTGCACGGACGGGATCGGCTTGAAGAAGTCGACGGCCTCCTCGACGGTCATGTCGAGGACTTCGAAGATGTTCTTGCCTTTGTAGCGGACCTCCAGCGTGTCGCGGTTGTAGCGCATGCCTTTGCACTCTTCGCAGGGCACGTACACGTCGGGCAGGAAGTGCATCTCGATGCGGATGACGCCGTCGCCTTCGCAGGTCTCGCAGCGTCCGCCCTTCACGTTGAAGCTGAACCGGCCCGGCTGGTACCCGCGCGCGCGGGCTTCGGGCACCTTCGCAAACAGGTCACGCAAGGGCGTGAACAGGCCGGTATAGGTAGCGGGATTCGAGCGCGGCGTGCGCCCGATAGGCGACTGGTCCATGTCGATGACTTTGTCGATCTGTTCCAGGCCTTCGATGCGGTCGTGCTTGCCCGGCTTGACGCGGATCGAATCGTAGACGGTCTTCATCGCGGCGGGAAACAGCGTCTCGTTGATGAGGCTCGATTTGCCGGAACCCGACACGCCGGTGATGCACGTGAAGATGCCGAGCGGAATTTCGACGTCGATGTTCTTGAGATTGTTGTGGCGCGCGCCGCGAATCACGAGCGATTTGCCGTTGGGCTTGCGGCGCACTTTGGGCGCGCGGATCTTGAACGCGCCCGAAAGGAACTTGCCGGTCCACGAGTCTTTCACCTTCATGACCTGCGCCGGCGTGCCCTGCGCGACGATGTGCCCGCCGTGGACACCCGCGCCGGGGCCGAGGTCGATGAGGTAA
>JBAZRU010000073.1:3612-15821 GCA_041662805.1 Candidatus Hydrogenedentales bacterium
TACGGATGGTTTCTTCGTCGTGTTCGACGACGATGACGGTATTGCCGAGGTCGCGCATGCGCGTCAGGGTCGAGATGAGTTTCTGGTTGTCGCGCTGGTGCAGGCCGATGCTGGGCTCGTCGAGGATGTAGAGCACGCCCATCAGCCCGGAGCCGATCTGCGTGGCGAGCCGGATGCGTTGCGATTCGCCGCCCGAGAGCGTGCCTGCATTGCGGTCGAGGGCGAGGTAATCGAGGCCGACGTTCACGAGGAAGCCTAGCCGTTCGCGAATTTCCTTGAGCACGCGCTCCGCGATCATCGACTCGGTTTTTGTGAGCTTTAGGTGCTCGAAGTAGCGCAGGGCGTCGGCAATCGACATGCCGGTGACGTCGAGGATGGTCTTGTGGCCGATGGTGACCGCTAGCGATTCGGGGCGCAGGCGCGCGCCTTTGCACACGGGGCACGGCTTCGTGGACATGAACTCGCTGATCATTTCACGCGACTTCGAACTCTCGGTTTCTTTGTAGCGGCGCTCGAGGTTCGGGATGACCCCCTCGAAGGAGCGCGACATTTCGATGGTGTTGCGCTCATTCGAGTAGGAGAAGTTAATCTCCTCGCTGCCGGAGCCGTAGAGGATCTTCTGTTGCACGTCCGCGGGCAGCCGTTTCCACGGGGTGTCGGGGCTGTGGCCGTAGTGCTTCACGACGCTTACGAGCGCGCGCATATACCACGCGTCGAGCACGCGCCGCATGCTCCACGGACGTATGGCCCCGTGCGCGACTGGCAGGTTTGGGTCGGGGATCACCAATTCCGGGTCCACTTCGATGGTCGTGCCGATGCCCGTGCATTCGGGGCAGGCGCCGTGCGGGTTGTTGAAGGAGAACATGCGCGGCGCGATCTCTTCGAAGCTCACCCCGCACTCGACGCACGCGAAGTGCTCGCTCTGGATGACCTCGCGCACCGTCTTGTCGGGCAGTTCTTGATACACGCGAATGATACCATCGGCGAGTTTAAGGGACGTCTCGACCGAATCCGTGAGCCGCCGCGCGATGCCTTCTTTCACGACGAGCCGGTCGACCACGACGTCGATGTCGTGCTTCACGTAGCGTTCGAGATCGATCTTCTCGTCCAACGCACGGAATTCGCCGTTCACGCGGACGCGGCTGAATCCTTGCCGCTTAATGTCGTCGAACACCTTCTGATAGGTGCCTTTGCGCTGGCGAATGACCGGCGCGAGCAATTGCACGCGCGTGCCCTCGGGCAAGCCGACGATGTAGTCGACGATGGCCTGGGGCGTCTGCGCCTGAATGGGCTTGCCGCACTTGGGACAATGCGGCTTGCCGATGCGCGCAAACAGCAGGCGCAGGTAATCGTAGATTTCGGTGACCGTGCCGACGGTCGAGCGCGGGTTGCGATGCGTCGTCTTCTGTTCGATGGAGATGGCCGGGCTCAGGCCCTCGATGTAATCGACGTCGGGCTTCTCCATCTGCTCGAGGAATTGCCGCGCGTAGGCGGAGAGGCTTTCGACGTAGCGGCGCTGGCCCTCGGCGTAGATCGTGTCGAACGCGAGGCTCGACTTTCCCGAGCCGCTCAGGCCCGTGATGACCACGAGTTTGTCGCGCGGGATCGAGAGATTCAGGTTCTTCAGGTTATGTTCGCGCGCACCGCGAATAACAATGGCGTCTTGAATGGTCTTCTTCTTAGGAGGCATGGAAAATGCAGCATCTCCAGCGGAGGTTTTGGGTTAGGACGGTCGCCGGCTACACGCAGCCGCCGGTCGACGCGAATGGAACAAGCAGGGATTGTACCCTAATTCCCCGCAGTCGCTCCATCGCGTGACCGTCGCGCCGAGTTTCCTAATGCTTTTGCGCCCCCGCTCCAAACGAGACGCAGTGCTGGGGTCAGGATGGAATCGGCCTGAGGACAAAAGCCCGGCTCAAGCCATGGTGGAGCCCGGTACCTGCAATGAGCCCATCGTCGTTGATCGCGACGGCTTCCTCCAATACCCAGTACATGCCGCTCGAATCGGTCCGGGTGTTGAGGTCAGTGGGGGTCCCGTGGTCCCACACGACGGCACGCCAGTCTCCGCTGGAAGTACGGCTCTTGCCTACAATCTTTCCACTGTTGTTAATGTCCAGGGCCACACTCTCGGCGCCGCCCAGAGTGGACAAGTCGTGGATGCCGCCATCCCACAGAACTGCATGCGATTCGGTATCGCCGGGCAGGTAGCTCATTCCGACGACTTGGCCCAAATCGTTGATAGCGGTCGCGATGCTCCCCTGACCACCCAAGGTGCCCAAGTCGGACATGGGATGCCCGTTTTCCCACAGGAACGCGTGCATGTCCGAGGGGAAGAAGAAAGAGCCCACGAGCTTGAGGTCCGCCAATTTGGGATGCGTGGCCTGCAACACCTCGGCGAGAGAGGTATGGCCGTCGGCTTTTGGCCCGAGGAGGCTCCATCCCACGACGTGGCCGCTGCCATTCACGTCGAGCGCAAAACTCCACGCGCCTCCCAGCGTGCCAAGGTCTTGGGGAACCGTGCCGGTCCACGCGGTGGCGTGAAAGTCCGCATCTCCGGTCACGTCGCTTGCGCCCACAACGAAGTTATCGTCGTTTATGGCGGTGGCAACGTCTTCCGTGCCTCCCAACGTCGGCAGCGAAACACGCCCCGAAAGTGTCCAGACTTGGGCGGCCGTGTTGCCCGAGTCCAAGGTGTCCGTCGTAACGCCGACAACGTGGTCCGCGCTGTTGATTCCGAGGCCGGCGCTAAAGTGGTCCGCTGCCGTAGACCCCAAATCGGAAATGGTCGATCCATCCCAAAGGAACGCATGCTGGACGGTATCGTCGATGCGGCTTATGCCTGTAACATGCCCGCTCTTGTTGATGTCCTCGGCACGCGTGTAGCCTTCGGCTCCGAGCGTGTTGAGGTCCGTGACATTGTACGTGGGCGTACACCCCACACCCAGCACAACGATGACGGCGAGTAACCATGGCGCGACGGTTCGAGTCAGACGCATAGCCATCCCCCTTTCCGCCTTCGGACTTGCCGAGGCAATTCCTTGCTTTTCGCGGTAGCAGCATATCACGACTTGCTTTTCGACGATAGGGGCGCAGTTTTGTGGACGGTGTGGACGGTGTGGACGGTGTGGACGGTGTGGACGAGATGGACCGGGCGGGGACCGGGAAGGAACGGGAAGGAACGGAAGGACCGGGAGGGCCGGGAAGGGAAGGCCGGGAAAGAGCGAGTGGTGTGGGTGAGCGAGGGGTGGCTGCTTTCGCTTTATTCGCAGGGCGTCACTGGGTATCATACGCTTCGCGGGGTCTTTCCGGGGGTAGATTCGACGCGAGGTTCGCGCAGCGCGGGTTGTGCGGCCGCCCCGCAACGAACATGTGCGGCGACTGAGCGATGACTGATCGATTCACACTAGATGGCAGCGATGCTCTGGAGCAGCGCATCCGGGCCGATTTGGACCGGGTGCGTGAAGAGGTATTGCGCGTGGTGGGCGACAGGAACATCTCGGCGTTGATCCTGGGCGGCAGCTATGGCCGCGGCGAGGGAGGCGTGTTCGAGACGCCGGAGGGCGAGCGCCCGTACCACAATTACAATCTGCACACGGTGATTCCAGCGCCGTCGCGGTCGCGGCGGAACTCGGTGCACCGCACGTTGCGGGAAGCGGGGAAACGGCTTTCGGCGGAGCGGGGCATCGACATCGATTTTGCGCCGCCGATATCCGGACCGGATATCCCTCACCTGCCGTATGAACTTCCGCACATGGAGTTGAAGGAAGGGCACAAGGTGATTTATGGGCCGCCGGCGATCCTGTCGGAGATGCCCTATTACGACACGACGCTGGTCCCGCTGGCAGAGGGCGCGCGCATCCTGCTGAAGCACGGGGCGCAGCTTCTGAAGTGCCGCCGCATGGTAGCCGCCGGCATCCAGGACGTGGAGACGCTGGTGTGCTCGATCCACCGGGCGAACATGGCCATGGGGGACGCGATCTTGTTCGTGCGCCGCGCGTATGCCCCGAGCTTCGTGCAGCGCGTGGAGCATTTCGAGGCCTGCGACCTGCAAGGGGTGCCGGAAGTAGAGACGCTGCATGGATTGTATTTCGCCGCGTTGCGGTTCAAGTTGCGGCCGCAGATCGACGTGCCCGCGGGGCATGACGCGGCGTCGTGGCTGCACGACACCATCGTGCTGTTCGAGCAACTGCACCTGTGGTACGAGCGAAAGCGCCTCAATCGGCGCACGATGAATTGGGAAGAGTACACGAGTATGCCGACGCGCGTGCCCGCGCAATCGCTGAGCGAGCGCGCCGGCAATGTGCGGCACAACATGCGGTTGCACGGATGGTCCGCGGCGCGGGACTTGGCGCGGGCGTCGCGCGACCCTTACGATGAGCTTATGACGCTCCTGCCGCGCACCCTCTATGGAAGCGAAAGCGAATTGCTGGAGAAGGAATTTTTCCGGCTCTGGAATTCGGTGGCCCCGGAAACCTCCACGAATCATGCTGCCGCGGCCCGAGCGCCGATGGCGGATGGAGTGGTCGAGCATGGAAACTAGCCACGCTTCGAACGAGAAGCAGCTTGCCGAACATGGCGCGAAGACAATCCGAAGCCTCTTGAGCGATATCGGACGGCACGGCCCGCTTCAGGCGCAGTATGCGCGGCTCTCCTACTTGGTGCGTTCGCATATTCACGACCTGCTCGCGGCATCGGAAGCGCGCCGCAGGGAGTTCAAGGCCAAGCGCATCTGCTATCTTTCCATGGAGCATTTGCCGGGCCGCCTGATGGTGCAGACGCTGATGAACACGGGGCTGGTCACGGACGAATGGCTGCGCGACGCGCTTGCGGATTCGAGCGGTTCGTTGCGCGATCTGCTGGAGACGGAGCCTGAGCCGGCGCTTGGAAACGGCGGCCTGGCGCGGCTGGCGTCGTGCATGCTCGAATCGATGGCGACGCAAAACATCCCCGCGTGCGCGTACGGGCTTCGGTATGAGTTCGGGATCTTCCGGCAAGACATCGAGAACGGTTATCAGAAGGAGTGTCCGGCGCACTGGACGGCAAACAGCCCCTTCCTCGAGTTCGAGCGTATCGATCAGAGCGTCCGCATTCCGCTGTACGGGCGCGTGGAAGAGGTTTGCGACGCGTCGGGTGAGTATGCCCCCCGGTGGGTCGATTGCCAGTACGTGATTGGCGTGCCGCACGACATTCCGATTCCAGGCTACGACAGCGAGACTGTCAATGTGCTGCGCCTGTTCCGTGCGCAGTCGTCGGATGAGTTCGACTTGCCGGTGAATAACGACGGCGATTACTTCAAGGCGCTCGATCAGAAGATTGCTTCGGAGAACATCACGAAGATCCTGTTTCCGTCGGACTGCCTTGCGACGGGACGCGAGTTGAGACTCGTGCAGGAGTATTTTCTGGCAGCATGCGCGGTGCGCGACATCGTCCGGGACTACCTGGAAGACTACACGACGTTCGACGCGTTTCCGAGCAAGGTGGCAATGCAATTGAACGACACGCACCCCGCGTTGTCGGTAGCCGAATTGATGCGGACGCTGGTGGACGATCACGGGTTGCCGTGGGCGTCCGCGTGGGACATCACGCGGCAGACGTTCAATTACACCAACCACACGCTGCTACCGCAAGCGCT
Source organism: Candidatus Hydrogenedentales bacterium (assembly GCA_041662805.1). Taxonomy (GTDB): domain Bacteria; phylum Hydrogenedentota; class Hydrogenedentia; order Hydrogenedentales; family SLHB01; genus JAIBAQ01. Next base: position 9,245 of record JBAZRU010000073.1, read on the forward strand.
CGGGAAGTGGCCCGTGCCCATGTTCGAAAAGTTGCTGCCACGGCATTTGCAGATCATCTACGAAATCAACCGGCGCTTTCTCGAGAGCGTGCAGGCGTCCACCCCGGATGATGTCGATCGCATCCGGCGCATGTCGATTATCGAAGAGGGCGAGCACCGATTCGTGCGGCTCGCGCATCTGGCCATGGTCGGAAGCAGGACGGTGAATGGCGTGTCGCGCTTGCACGGGGACCTCATCAAGAGCCGGCTGTTTCCCGATTTTGCCGGGTTGTGGCCGCAGCGGTTCACCTCGATTACCAACGGGGTATCGCCGCGCCGCTGGCTGACGCAGTGCAATCCGCGGCTTCATGCGTTGATATGCGACGCAATCGGCGACTCCTGGACCGTGGAGCCGGAACGCCTCGCGGACCTTGCGCCCTTTGCCGAGGACACGGGATTCCAGCGGCAGTTCGCCGCGGTCAAGAAGGAGCGGTCCGAGCTGGTGAAGGACATGGTCCACGCGTCGAACACGCAGCTTGTGCCCGGGTCCATGTTCGACGTACAGCTCAAGCGCATTCACGAGTACAAACGCCATTTGCTGCACCTGCTCTACATCATTCACAAGTACGTGACGATTGTGGAGGACGGCGTGATGCCGGCCGTGCATCGTACACACATCTTCGCGGGCAAGGCAGCGCCGGGCTATTGGGCCGCCAAGCAGTTAATCCGCTTCATCAACTGCGTTGCGGGCGTCATCAATAGCGATGTGCGCTGCCGGGACTACCTGCAAATCGTGTTCGTACCCGATTACACGGTTGCGTGGGCGGAACGGATCATTCCCGCGACCGACGTAAGCGAGCAGCTTTCGCTGGCGGGGGCCGAGGCGTGCGGCACGACGTCGATCAAGATGATGATGAACGGCGCGCTCACCATCGGCACGCGCGACGGCGTGATCATCGAAATGGCGGAGGCGGTCGGAGAGGAGAACATCTTCCTTTTCGGGAACACCTACGAGGGAATCGAGGAGCTTCGGCGCTCGGGCAATCACAATCCGCGGCAGATGTACGAGGAAGATCCGCTCATTCGGCGCGTGTTGGACGCCCTTCGCAACGGACGGTTCAATCCGGCGGAACCCGGCGTATTCGACTGGATTTTTCAGTCGCTCGTCATGGGACGCGATCCGTTTTTCAATCTTGCGGATCTCGCGTCATATCTGGAAGCGCAAGAGCGGGTCAATGCGGCGTATGCCGATTCCGCCCAGTGGTCCGCGAAATGCATCCTCAACATTGCGCACTCGGGGCGTTTTTCCATCGATCGAAGCATCCGCGAATATGCGGACAAGGTGTGGAAGGTTCCCTCCAGCACCTACGATTGATGCCGGCGTAGAAACCGATCACCGCGCGGCGCGTTTGGCGCGCGCTTTCCGCTTCGGTTTCTTGGCCTTTGCCGCGCCGTCGCCCACGCGTTCCTGCACCATATCCCGCACGGCAAGCACGCGCGATTTGATCAGGGCTTCGGGAATCTCTTTGATGAATCGGCTCGTATGGGTCATGCGTTCGCGGCCGTTGCGAATTCTCGAGACGGCTTCGAAGATCGTGGCATGCCGTTGCGCGCGGGTGAGCGCCACGTAGAACAAACGACGCTCCTCTTCCAGCCCCCCTTCCTTGAGGCTTCGTTCGTGCGGCATCAGCCCTTCTTCCGCGCCGACGATGAAGACAAACGGATACTCGAGTCCCTTGGCGCTGTGTATCGTCATGAGGGACACGGCGTCGCGAGCCTTATCCTGTCCCCCGCGCTGGTCGCGCGAGCCATCGAGGGAACTCTCGTCGAGGAAGCCCGCGAGCGTGGGGTTGGTGAATCGCGCCTCGTAATCGGCCACGGCGTCTGCAACGGCCATGACGTTCGTCCAGCGCATCTCCGCCTGCTCAGGGGTTTTGCACACGCGGCCCAACTCGCCGCGGTAGTCGATGCGGTCGACCAGTTCACGCACGCAGTCGGAGAGGCGTTGCTTGCCGTCGCGCAAGCGGCGCCGGAAATCCGAGAGCATGTCGAGAAAGGAGCGAATGCCGTTGGCGGCCTGCAGCGGGGCCTTGCCGCGTATTAGGACTGCGGCGAGGCTCTTGCCCAGGGTGAGCGACTCCACGCGGCACAGTTCGTGGACCTCGTGCAGGGTCGCGTCGCCGATCCCGCGCCGCGGCACGTTGACCACGCGAAGAAACGCGGCTTCGTCGCGCGGGTTGGAAAGGACGCGAAGATAGGCGACGATGTCCTTGACCTCGGCGCGTTCGAAGAAGGCCTGTCCGCCGAACACGACGTAGGGAATCCCCGCTTGCCGGAACGCGATCTCGAAGGGGCGCGATTGGATGTTCGATCGGTACAACAGGGCGAAGTCTTTGAACGCTGCGCCCGTGCGCTGCTGGATGCGTTGAAACCACGCGACGACTTCCTTCGCCTCGTGCTCGTCGTCGCCGGTGATGAGCCAATCGATTTCGCGGCCCGCCTCCTGTGTCGTCCACAGCTTCTTCTCGCGGCGGTACTCGTTGTTCGCGATGACGCTGTTCGCCGCGTCAAGGATGACCTTCGTCGAGCGGTAGTTCTGTTCGAGCCGGATCACGCGGGCGTCCGCGAAGTGCCGCTCGAATTCGACGATGTTCTCGATGCCCGCGCCGCGCCAACTGTAGATGGCCTGGTCGTCGTCTCCAACCACGCAAAGATTGCGATGAGCCGCCACGAGGTTCCGAAGCAAGGCGAACTGCACGGGGTTTGTATCCTGAAACTCGTCCACCATGACGTAGCGGAACCGCTGCTGATAGCGCTTGAGAATGCCGGGGTGTTCCCGCCAAAGGCGAAGTGTGAGCGCGAGGAGGTCGTCGAAGTCGAGCGTGTTGGCGGCGCGCAACGCGGACTGGTAGCGCTCGATGACTTCCGGCGTCCAGCGCGCGTACTTGTCGTCGGGACTGGGATTCGGATCGGGCACGTCTTCCCCGTTGGCGCCCGCGCCGTTCTTGAACATGCTGATTCGGCTGAGCAGTTCGTCGGAACTCATGCCGACTTTGGTGGAATCGGCCAGGTCTTCAAGCACACGGCGAAGCAAGGTGCGCGCATCGCTCTCGGAGGCGATCGAGAAATTGCGGCGGTATCCAAGCGATTCGATTTCCGCGCGGAGCACATGCACGCAGAACGCGTGAAACGTCGATAGGAGGATGCCCTTGGCGCGTTTCGCGCCGACGAGTTCCGCGACGCGCTCGCGCATTTCGCCCGCAGCCTTGTTGGTGAAGGTGACCGCGAGGATCTCTTCGGGTTCCGCAAGACCGCGCTTGACGAGGTACGCAATGCGGCGCGTCACGGCGCGCGTCTTGCCCGTTCCGGCGCCCGCAAGCACGAGCACGGGGCCGTCCGTTGCACATACCACTTCCCGTTGCTCGGGATTCAATCCATCCAATAACGACGACACGCGAACTACCTGGAACCTTTCTGACGGAGACAAAGATGGGCCTTCTGCCCTTTACAGTCTTCGCGGAAGACCTGGGCTTAGCCAATTCCGAAATCCGCTCATCAAGCGATACGTCTACAATCCTCTTGCGTGTTTACTGCGCGAGCGCGGAAGTGTACATGTTGTGAAGCCGGGATGCCACACCATGGAAGTGAATGAAGGCAACCAGGATCGACCTTCTTGGACGCACAGAACACGGAATGTTCCGTCTCGGAATCGAAATGTCTAGACAGAACTCGGGCTATGTCTTGCGGCACAACAGAATCTGCAACAGGAGAAATTGCAGCACGTATGTCTCGCTGGCGTGCATGGCAGCGACGGGCGTGATCGCTTTTACAGGTTGAGGACTAGCTGGATGCTTTGGAAAACAACTGGAGAATATCCTTAAGTGCGGTAATGTTCTTTACGATTTCCGTAAATGTTGCGTACGCGCGGTCCATATTGTCGATCGCGATCTGCGTGTAATCTTCAGAGGTACAAACACGCAATGACTCCGCCACATACTCGAGATAGCGAGTCACCCCCTCTATGTACTCCCTGTAGCCTTCGAAGAGGTCTTCTTCCATTGGCTCGAAATAGGTCGCCTTTAACTTTTCGAGGTACAAAGACAACTCGGTTTCATAGTCGCTGCCGCGCGCGCGACCTTGCCACTTGTTCTCCATTTCGATTCGGCGTTCTTCCAGCGCGACACGGATATTCCTAAGTTCCTTGCGCATTCCTTCCAGTTTGCCTCGTTGCGTCTCCAAGTTGCTTCTCAGTTTCTCGGCTTCCTGAATGCGAGGCTTGAAGTAGGACCGCCAAGTCGGGTCAGCGCACTCCCGAAAATCCTTCTCCAATTTAGTTCTCGCGGAATTGAGGGCCTGCACCTGGCTTTCAAGCTCGCCGCGCTTTGTCTCCAAAGCCTTTCGCTTTTCTACTGCAAGCGAGTAGTCGTCATAGACAGTTGCTTCCGCGATCGACGAAAACACTAGCGCCAAGAGGCAGCACTTACCAATCGAGATGTTCGACATTGCAGGGCCCTCCCACTTAGTAGATGTCTATTATTCCTTACGACTGTATACAATTCAATGCTAGCGAGGATACTTAAACCGTATTCCTGCGGCGTTTGAAGATCGCGCGCTACGCGCCCTGGATCATCTTCTCGTGGCCGGCCCATTCCTTATTGCGCAGGACAAACTTCTGAATCTTGCCGGTGCTTGTCTTGGGTAGCGCGATAAACGCGATGGCTGTGGGGCATTTGAAGTGGGCTATCTTCTCGCGGCAGAAGTCGATCAGGTCCTGTTCGGTGGCCTTGGCGCCTTCCTTCAGAGTCACGAAGGCCTTCGGGGTTTCGCCCCAGTGCTCGTGGGGAATGCCAACTACCGCGACTTCGAGTACGGCGGGATGCTTGTAGAGTGCCTGCTCGACTTCGATGGACGAGATGTTCTCGCCGCCGCTGATGATGATGTCCTTGCTTCGGTCGCGGAGTTCGATGTATCCGTCGGGATGCAGGACCGCCAGGTCGCCGCTGTGAAACCAGCCGCCTCGAAACGCCTCGGCGGTTGCTTCGGGTTCGTTGTAGTACCCTTTCATCACGATGTTGCCGCGCATGACGACTTCGCCCATGGTCTTCCCATCGGCGGGGACGTCGTGCATGGACTCGTCCACCACGCGCAACCCATCCGCCATCACAAACCGCACCCCCTGCCGCGCCATGAGTTTCGCCCGTTCGTCGTGAAACAGGCTCCGCCAATGCAGTTGTGGAGCGCAGATTGTGTAGGGGCCGTAGGTCTCCGTCAGTCCGTAGATGTGGATCATTCGCGCGCCGATCTCTTCCATATGCTCGACCAGCGTCGGCGAGGGCGGCGCGCCACCTGTCGTGACGGTTATCGCCCTCACCAACCGCTGCGGGCGGCTGGCGTGGTTCAACAGACCGATCAAGACGACCGGGGCTCCCGCGAAATGCGTGACCGCTTCGCTCGCGATCAAACGCCATGCGTTCTCCGGATCCGCTTTGCGCATGCATATGTGCGCGGCTCCGTGCGCCGTGACGCCCCACGTCGCGCACCAGCCGTTGCAGTGGAACATCGGGACGACCCACAAGAACGTGCTTTCGGCCGTGAGCCCGACTTCGAGCGACGTGCCCAGCGCGTTCAGGTACGCGCCGCGATGGCTGAACATCACGCCTTTGGGCTTACCCGTCGTGCCGCTCGTGTAATTGATGGAGATCGTTTCCATCTCGTCTTCAAGAACCCAGGGCAACGGCGCAGGCGACCCTTGCGCGAGGAACTGTTCGTACTGCGTATCGCTCACGCTGGGGCAATGGGGCAAGTCGACGATATCAACGATGTGCTCCACCGTCTTCAGATTCGCGCGGATGGCTTGAACCACGTCGCCGAATTCCGTGTCCACAAACAGGAAGCGCGCGCCCGAGTGGTTGAGGATGTATTCGATCTCGGAGGGCGCTAGCCGGGTGTTGATGCACACGAGCACGCCGCCCGCGAGAGGTACAGCGAAATGCGCCTCCAACATCGGCGGGGTGTTGGGACATAGAAACGCCACGCGGTCGCCCTTCTGCAAGCCCGCGTTGCGCAACGCGGACGCCAGCCGGTGGATGCGATGCGCGAACTCGCGATACGAGTAACGCGTGTCGCCGTATACGACGGCGGTCTTGTGGCGATAGACATGGGCGCTGCGCTCGAGAAAAGTAAGCGGTGTAAGGTGGCTCCGGCAGACGTCGGCGTGCGAAGTCATTCCACTCCCTCCAAAGACAATGTGGCCCACAGGGGGCTGCTCCATACCATTGCGGTATCACCAGGAGGAATTACACTAGCTGGAACGTGAGGGAATCGCAACGACGCGACGAGGGGGGAATGGGAGGCAGGAGTGTCAGCCTTCAAGCGCGCAGCATGTCAAGCTACTTTAAGGGCCTGGGGACTCCGCTCACGATTCAAACTGCAGGTCCAGTGTTACGAGGCCGTTTGCCTGGGTCTCTTCTTCAAGCAAGTACAAGTCCTCCTTTGTGGCTCCACGGGTTAACAGGACCAAGCTTCCGTCTGAAGGCCACTGCATGGAGATATCAGGTGCCCCTTTAATTCTGCAAACCTCCTCGGCTCTATTCCCATT
>JBAZRU010000074.1:0-15801 GCA_041662805.1 Candidatus Hydrogenedentales bacterium
GGATCCAGTCTGTCGGGCTTTGCTTAACCGACATGTGTAACTCCTTATGTGTCAATGGTGCTCGTCTCGCGATCCGAAATGCAACACCGTTGATAAAAAAGGACTTACAACGAAAGTCCGACAGACTGGATCTGTCGGATCCGACCGATCCGACATATCAATTCTCCTCAATCGAGGATCTACTTCACCTCAATGAACTTCGCCCCCGTCGGGTCTACCTGATCTGCCGTAACAAACAGCAGCAGCCTATTCCCCGTGCCAGGTTCTATCGTCGTGAAGGCCTTCCATTCCTCCGCATTCAACGTGGTTTTGGAGACAATGCCGCTTTCCAGAACGGGCGGCGGGGGAACCTGCCGAGTCACACGTTCAAACTCCGGTCCCGTACGTTTGAGCGGCTCCACGCGATCACGGGGTGTAGTGGTGTCGGGGGCGCGATACCGGTGCACCGCCGCGAAATCCAGGATGGCCGTCCCGGGAGTCTCGCACCCGTCGACGGTTAGCAGCACGGATATCCCAGTCCAATCTGTCTTGGAGGTGTCCGCGGAATCTGTCTGAATCGTCGCAAAATCGGCAATCATTCCAAACCCGGGTTGCCACAGCCTTTCAAATGCGCTTGCCGCAATAGGCGACGTCTTCACGAAGTCGAACATGGAATCCTGCTGTGCAGGCATGCCGGATCCTGAACGCATCACGACTTTTGCGAGAGCCTCTTTCCTCGCGTGTGCCCTGTGGTCACGCAGAGTCAGCGTCGTAATCCGCGGAGCGGAAATCAGTTCAACGCCTTCCACTGTATTCAGCCAATCCGTGACTTCCCCCAGACTGGCAAATGGCTGCGGATTGCCCGGCGCGCAAATCTCCTTCACACAAACCCCGCCCGGCGGATCGAGCCGAAAAGCGCCGCTCAACTTTGCATCCACATCGGGAGGTATGGAGAAAAATTTCCATTCCACCGAGAATTGTTCCAACTTCTCTTTGTCGTCTATCGCCGGGCCAACCTCGCCGGGCACCGGCTGTCCGTGCATACGTATAAAGATCAGTAGATTCCCTGTCTCCTTCAGTGCACTGTCGAGGACGATACAATGGAACCATTCTTCGGGAGGCGTCTTGATTATCAGGTGGGTCAAGATACTGGGCGTCGGCTTTCCTACGTCCAAATGGACTCCCGGCACGGGAAAACGCTTCAACGTCGTCCCTTCGCCAATCCAGACCCGCGTCTGGTCTGCGCCCGCGCACGCGAGCGTCAACGAGAATCCAAATCCCTTATCGGTGGTCTTGAGTTCGTAGCGACCGTCAGTGCGTGGCTCCAGATACTGCAGAGGCACACCCGAGTCTATGGTAATTGTCTTTCGATTGCCGACTCCATTTTCCGAAGCCAGCCGCGTAATCCCCGGTGACGATGCCGATTTTTCTCCATCCCAGAACAACACATCGCCCTGGTCATTCAACGGCAATCCCGACTCCGCTGTCCAACCGCCTTCCTGTAACTGCACAAGGCCGCATAACCCTCCCCGCGAACCCGGGGTATCAACCGGAAACTTCGTGATGGGTTTCGATACTTGAAACACACGGATGTCGTAGGTGACCGGGCTATCTTGGGCATGTGCGAGACATACCGCGACCAACCCGAAGGCAAGCGCCGACAATTCCCACCGTATGCTTTCTCGGTTCATACTATCCTTCCTCGTCTTCCGACTCTGTGACGCGGACGAATATGAGTAACGCTTCATCTTTGGCCGTGTGCGCAAAGCAACCCCATTCGCCCAGCTCCACGATCACATCCGCATCGAAATTCCGCGCTTCAATTACGGGCAGTCCAATATCGAGATGCACGTTAGGAATCGGGATGCGCTCCTTCACGCGATGCGCCTTGAATCCCCACTTCAGCTTAACTTGTGAATCATCGCCGGGCGTGACGGTGCAGGTGAAAGCGTATCCCGTGAACACTTGCTGCGTCTTCAGATCAAATAGCCCGTCAGGTGCGCGTTCGAAATACTGAATACTCTCCTCGCCCACGCGCACCTCGGCCGTCTGTGCGGGGAGCGTCAGAATCTTCGGACTCGTGAGGCAAGGGACTATCGCGGGATCGGGATTGGCCTCACCGTTCCACGTCAGCGAGTCCTTCTTCACGACGACACGGACGCTTCCAACCGTGAATTCCGCATTTCCAAAGAAGGTCATCCCCGGAGCGCGGTCCTTGTTCAAATCGATTACATCCGCTTTCAGATCGGTGATTGCCAGCGCCGGAGCGCCGTTCGGCAAAACCAACGCTTTCGCATCCGGCCTATAGATCTTCGCCTCGATGCAGTACTGCGTCCGCCCCTCCACAGGGTCCGCCGCGCCCAACGCACCCACGCACACCCCGCCGAATACCAAAAAAACAACCAACATCATCCGAAATCCTCGGAATCGACCCAGCATTCTATTAATCCTCTTCAGTGGGGAGCTTCAAAGATATCAAGCTCCAATCCACCCATTTCCGGACCTAGACCCCAAACCCCAGCCCCATCTCTTCCTCACGCCGGCCCCATCCCAATCGAAACCTCCGCCGACGCCGGTTCCACACGCACGCGCCACTGGCTCGGGTCGGTCGGGATAGCGCTCTCTTTGGATTTCACGTCCATCACGTCGCGCAAGGCATCTCCCGTGGGGATGAAGTAGACCGTCCGGACGACCTCCTTCGGTCCCGCCGTGTGCCCAACGACACCCGCGTAAAGCGCCCCTCCGAGCAACAACGACACCGCGCACGCCAGCGCGCATTGCCACAACGCCACCGGGGCCGCGAACCACGACCGGCGCCGCATCGATGCGTCCAGCAGCATCCGCTCCACGGCGCGATCCAACTCGGGCGATGGCTCCACCAACGCCGCCTTCTTCAACTTCCGTTCGAGTTCCTCCATCAGAGGTCCTCCTTCATGAGCGAGCGCATCTTCTCCAGCCCGCGCCGGTACCACGACGCGACGGTATTCTGGGACGTGCCGCACACCGCCGCGATTTCCGCGAAGGTCAGCCCCGAATACGTTTTCATCACGATGCACTCCCGTTCCGATTCATTGAGCTGTTGCATCAGACTTTCTATTTCCTCCGCCAGCGCCGGGTCGTGCCCGTTGTTGCGCCGTGCATCCATGCGAAAGATCGAGACCGCGTCTTCGTGCCGCACGCGCGCGCGGTGTTGGTCGATCAACGCGTTCCGTATCGACCGGAAGAGGTAGGGCCGCAGGTCGGCGGGCAATCGCGAGCGGTCGAGCACTCCGCGAAACACCGACTGCACTGCGTCTTCCGCCGCCTCGCGGGAACGTCCCAGCGCCAGGGCGTAGGTAAACAGTTCTCCTCGGTGCGTCTCGTAGAATTTCCGGACTATCTCGACTTCGTGAGGCCGCATTCCGCTTCGCGCACTCCCCCTTCCGAATTTGGTCTTCGCACTATACCACGGAGGAGAGGGCGGGATTTGTGCATGGGAGTTCGCGGCGTCGGACGCTGGCAAGCCCCGCGCCGATCCGGCTGGCAATGCGAGGCTCCATAAATGCGCCAAGGCGGACGACCCGGGGGTCATCCGCCTTGGCATCAAAAAAACACTCGTGACTGAGTGGTCAGCCCTGGAGATTCATCACCTTCGCGCCAAGCTGGTTGAGCTGGCCCACGCGCTCCGGCTTCTCGCGGGCGGCCATTTCGAAGGCTTCGCGCCACGTGTCGCGCATGACGGTGAGGTGATCGATGGCCTCGCCGATGGGGGCAGGGTCCTTTTTCACATTTCCTTTGATCAGCAGGTGCTGGAAATACTCGTAGATACGGTCGAGGTTGCGCGCCACTTCGCCGGCCTTCATGTCGAGCGCATTTCGCAGCTCGGTCACAATGTCTTGCGCGCGAATAAGGTTGCTGTGAACGCCTTGGGTATTGCCGCGTTGCAGTTGGCGCCTTGCTTCTTCGGCCCGTTGAATCGCCCCATTGAACAGCATGACGATCAGCTTTCCTTGGGACGTGGTCTCGATGTCGACCTTTTTGTAGGCGCCGAGTTGGGGAGTCGAACTTTGCATGCAATTTCTCCTTGGCCGACGAGACGGACTACTTGCTATTAGAACAGGCTGCTCAGCGCGCTGTTTTGACTCTGATACGTGGCGGACAGTTGCTCAAGCCGGGAAAACTGCTTCTTCAGACGCGTCTCGTACTGGGTTGCCCGATCTTCCATACGAGCGATGCGGTCATTCAACGCTTCAATCTGCTGGTCGATAATACCGTTCGACTTGGCACGCTCATTCAAGAACCCGGACGATCCTGTAGCATCGTCCAGATAGGTGAACATCTGGTCCATGATTCCGTTCTTGTCCGAGTTGGAGAAGATGTTGCTGACGTTCACGCGCCCTTCGCGCAAGGCCTCCATGAACGCATCCTGATCGAGCTCCAATTGCGGTATCGACTCCGAATTGAAGCCGTCGCCCGTGCTGATCCCGATGTCCAACAGATTCGAATAGTCGCCGCCCAAACCGCTTACCGAGTTGAATATCGTGGACTGCAGAAAACTTTCGATACTCTGGATCGTGCTGTCGCTCGCAAGCGCGCCACCGCTCGCGACTAGCCCGCGAAGCTCGGTGATCGACGCATTGAAATCGTCTATGAACTCCTGCACGCTTTCCACCACGGCATCGGTATCCATCGAAACCTTCACGGTCGACGTGCCCGTGCTCTGCAGATTCAGCGTCACGCCGCCGATCGCATCCGCGATCTCGTTGCTGTTGCGCGTCTGGACCGCGCCGCCGTTGATCGTGAACTGGGCGTCTTGTCCCGCAATCTGCGTGGCCGTAGTTAGGTTGGTCACGTTCAGGAAATTGCTGGTTCCCGACTGGAAATTGACCGTTCGGCTTCCCAATGTGTCCGACACCACCTGGATGCTATCCGTCGTGCTGTCGTAACTGGCCGTGACTCCGGCGCCGCTGTCGTTGATTCGTTGAAGAACATCGCTGAGCGCATCGGTAGTCGCATCCACCGTAATGGTAACGCCGTTGATTTGAAACGCGCCGGACGTCAATGCGCCGCCCGCGAAATTGACGGTGTTCAGCGGATCCGACGGAGCAACCGCTCCGAGGTTTCGCGTGCCGATCGTCTCAGTGGAGCCGTTTCCGTTCGTGTATTGCGTGGAACTGGTGACGCCAATGGTCGTCAGAAAATTGCTCACATCATCTTCGTCGTCGCCGCTGTACGTGAAATTGATGATGTTCGTGTTGTTTGAGGCCGTATTCGCAATCGTGACTTTGTCGGTTGTCGCGTTGTAGGTTGCCGTCACGCCGGCGCTGCTCGAATTGATTGCGGAAAGAACGTCGTCCAGCGATTGCGTGGCCGGATCGACATCGATCACGACGCCATTGATACTGAACTTCCCCGCCGTCACGTCTTCCGCGAGTCCGCTGGAATTCAATGCCACGCTCGAGTTTATCGCACTCCCGATTCGGGTGCTGCTGCGGGCTACCGTCGCGCTGGCGAGCTGCGTCACATTCAGCGTGTAGGCGCCCGATACCGGACTCTCGCCCGATATCTCCGCCGTGAGAATCTCGGAGTCGCTCGTGGTCGCAGCGTACTGCGAAAACTGGTTGGTAAGTTGGAAGTCGCGCACTGTGTTTCGAAGCGTAGTAAGCGTCGTCCGCAAGGTCTGAATCGCCTCTTGCTTCACCGAGAATAGATTTATCTGATCTTCCAGGCGCGTGATTGGTTGTCGCTCGAGTGCCACGAGTTGCGAAATGAGTGTGGCAGAGTCAAGGCCACTCACCAAACCGCCAACGCTAAAAGCACCGCTCATTTGCTTGACTCCTTACGACCCCAACGAACTCTCACAAGCCACACCCCTCCGCAGTGGGATGCAGTTTCACTCAGTTTATCGGCAATCGCATGGGGGACTTAAGCCCTATTTTTCAACGGAGCCCAATTTCCCTTTGAATAAATCACGTAATACACTTAAAGCATTAAAAACTACTAGACTACTGTCGCGAAAGTGGAGAAATTGCGATGCTGCAGCTCTTGAACTCGCCTTCCGGCTAAGTCGCATTGACCATCACTTCCATTATATACTAAGCACGCGTGTGCCTGATTGCCTAATTTCGTCAATAGGGGGTTTGCCAGCCTTCCGACGCTAAGCCAAGAGGCCGCTGCCCTGCCCGCAAATCGGATTCTGCAAACGGGATGCGCATTTCGAGAAGACCATACTGAGAGTGCCGGGTCCCAGTGGATCGGCCGAGCATTGAGGAATATATTCGTGACATTACTCGTCGAGCCTCGGACCTTGAAGGGGTTTCAGGACCTGCTCCCGGAGGAGTGCATTCCGCGCAAGGCCGTCATTGCGATAATCGAGGCCATCTTCCAGAAGTACGGTTTTGTGCCTATCGAGACCCCGGCATTGGAGCACCTTGACGTGCTCCTCGGAACGGGAGGCGAGGAAACCAACAAGGAGCTCTTTCGCCTCGAAACGCCGGAAGCCGAGCCCGTGGCGCTACGGTTCGACCTGACGGTCCCCTTTGCGCGGGTCATGGCCCAGTACCCCGACCGCATCAAGACGCCGTTTCGCCGCTACGCCATGGGCCCTGTATGGCGCGCCGACAAGCCGGGACCCGGACGGTTCCGCCAGTTCACGCAATTGGACATAGACGCCGCGGGGTCCGAATCCGTAGCCGTGGACGCCGAGATCATCGCGGTCATGTGCGAAGTCATGCAGACGCTGGGCGCGCCGGACTTCTGCGCCGTGGTCAACAATCGCAAAGTCATCGACGCCTTATTGATTGGCTGCGGCATTGCGGACGCAGACCGGCAGAAGCATGTTCTGCGTGTCATCGACAAATTGGCCAAGGCAGGTATGGATAACGTACGGTTGGAGTTGGGACCGGGCCGCATCGACGATTCCGGCGACCCTATCCCCGGCGTGGGCCTCGACGCGCAGACCATTGATCGTGTCGTCCTCTTCGTTGGTCTTGGCGGGGGAACGCGGCACGAGGTCGTCGAACGCCTTGCCGCGACGTTGCCCCAAGACGACATCTCCACTGCCGCCGTGGCGGACATGCGCGCGCTGGCCGACGCCCTTGCGGCGCTGGGCGTGCCGGAGCAGTCGGCCCGCTTCGAGCCCAGCTTAGCCCGCGGCCTCGACTACTACACCGGCCCCGTTTTCGAGATGACGATTCCCAGCGCCCCGCAGTTTGGTTCCGTCATGGGAGGCGGCCGCTACGACGGATTGGTGTCGCGCTTCATGGATCGCCCCGTTCCCAGTACGGGCATGGCCGTGGGGCTCGACCGTTTACTCGCCGCACTGACCCACTTGGGTGCCATCGCGCCCGAGCGCAGCACCGTTCAGGTGCTGGTCGTGTCGCTGGGGGGTGTTGCCGAGTCCGAAACGCTGAAATTGGCGGCGGAACTGCGCGCCTCCGGTCTGCGAACCGAGGCGTACTTCGGGCCCAAGAAGGGCATGAAGCATCAGTTGTCGCACGCCGACCATTATGGAATTCCTGTTGCGGTAATTGTGGGGGGCGATGAATTGGCGCAAGGGGTCGTGTCCGTGAAAGACCTGCTTGCGGGCAAGCAACAGCGCGAAGGCATTGAAGATCGCGAAGCGTACCGGCAGGCCGGACGCAGCGGCCAGGTCACCGTTTCGCGGACGGAAATGGTAAAGACCGTTCGGGAATTGCTCGCATCGCACACGTCCTGAGTTACGCGACAATTTGTACGTCGCGTCTGTTCCGGTATCCGTGCTACACTCCCCGGTTAAGTCGGAGGAAATACGTTAAATGCTTGCATTGAGGTCCCTGGTGCATGAGGCGCTTCTCGAAGATATCGGCCAAGGTGACATCACCACAAACCTGACCGTTCCGGAAGACGCGCGCTGTCGAGCGCATCTGCTTGCGAAGCAGGATGGTGTGCTGAGCGGCATGGGAGTGTTCCGCGCCGTCTTCGAAGGCGTGGACGCGGACATGACCAATTGGAAAACGTTGTCCGACGGCACGAAGTTCTCGAAGGGGACGGAGATTGCCTCGTTCGAGGCCACGACCCGCGCCGTCCTCACCGGCGAGCGGGTGGCGCTCAATTTCGTGCAACGGCTGTGCGGCATCGCCACGCTAACCTCGAAATATGTCGATACGCTCGCGGGGCTCAGCACCCGCATTTGCGATACGCGCAAGACGACGCCCTTCCTGCGGCACCTCGAGAAGAAGGCGGTGCAGCATGGAGGAGGCTTCAATCATCGCTTCGCGTTGTTCGACGGCGTGTTGATCAAGGAAAACCATATTATCGCCGCCGGAGGAGTGCGCAATGCGGTCGAGAAGGCCGCAAACGGCACCCATCACCTCATGAAGGTCGGCGTGGAAGTGACGACTCTCGACGAGCTTCGCGACGCGATAGCGGCGGGCGCCGGGGCCATTCTGCTGGACAACATGGACTTGGAACAAATTCGGGCATCCGTGGAAATTGCAAAGGGCACCCATGTCGTGCTTGAGGCCAGCGGCAATATGTCGCTGGAGCGCGTGCGCGCCATCGCGGAAACCGGCGTGCACATCATATCCATCGGCGCGCTCACGCATTCGGCTCCGGCTATCGATTTGTCGCTTGAAATCGAGAATGTCTAGGGGATTCGAACAGGCTTCTCTCCTGGCCACCCCTCTCCACACCACGTTTGTCGGTTCCCGAGTGGTGATGTACGAGGAAGTGGAATCAACCAACGACCGGGCGATTCACCTGGGAGGCGACGGCACGGTCATCATCGCCGACCGCCAGACCGCGGGGCGGGGACGACATGGCCGCACCTGGGATAGCAAACCCGGCCTCGGATTGTGGTTCAGCATTGCCTTTGAAAGCCCGGTCGACGGCTTGGCCTTTGCGGCACCCCTGGCTGTGCGGGACGCGGTGAAACCCCATTGCGAATGCACGGTCAAATGGCCGAACGATGTCCTGATCGGCGGACGCAAGTTTTGTGGCATTCTCGTGGAGAGCCGGAACGCGCGTACGGCCTTGGGCATCGGTATCAACGTCCGGCACTCGCCCGAGGATTTCCCTCCCGAGCTTCGGGATAGGGCAACTTCCGTCGAGGCGGTCGCGGGACACGAAGTCGACCGGGGGATTCTCCTCCGCGACGTTTTGACGGAACTCGACCATCGGATTATGGTATTAAGGCAGGGCGGAATCGAAGCGGTCCGGCGCGAATGGGTGGAATCCTGCGCGATAGTGGGCCGCCGGGTGCGGTGCGGCGCGAAAGTGGGTGTTGTGAAAGACGTGTCCCTCGAAGGCGGTCTCGTGCTGGAGACCGAGTCCGGCGTACAACATTTGCTCCTCGGCGAGATCGTTGAATTGGACGGAGCGTAAGAACATGTTGCTTGTGATGGACGTCGGCAATTCCCACACGGTCCTGGGCCTCTTTGAAGGCTCGGAATTACGCGCTCATTTGCGTGTCGTCACGACGACCCACCGCACCAGCGACGAATTGCGCATTCTCTTCAGCATGTTGTTTCAACAAGAGAGCTTCGACCCGCGATCAGTGCGCGGCTGCTGCATTTCGAGCGTCGTGCCCCAGTTGAACCACTCTCTCGAAAAGGCTGCACGGGAAGGATTCAAAACGACTCCGCTCTTTGTAGGCCCCGGCATTCGAACCGGCATCGTCATCAAGGTCGACAATCCCAAAGAAGTCGGAGCCGACCGGATCGTCAACGCCATTGCCGCGGTCGACGAGCACGACGGCCCCCTGATTATCGTGGACTTCGGCACGGCCACGACATTCGACGTCATCACCGAGGCCGCAGAGTTTCGAGGCGGCGTCATCGTCCCCGGCATCCAGATTTCGTCCGACGCGCTCTTCGAGAAATGCGCCATGCTTCCCCAGGTCGAAATCGCCCGGCCCGCAACCGTCATCGGACGCGACACCGTTTCGTGCATTCGATCCGGCCTGACCTTTGGATATACCGATATGGTCGATGGACTCCTCGGGCGTATCGCCGAGGAGATGGGCGGCGCTCCCAAGGTCATTGCCACGGGCGGATTCGCGGGATTCATTTCGCAGATAAGCAAACGTATCAATCATGTGGACCCATTGCTTACACTGAAAGGGCTTCGGCTCATTTACAACAAGAATGAGAGGATTCCTGCGTGAAGCGAAGTTTAGCCGTAGTGGCGGCGCTCGTCGTTTGTGCGAGCTGCACAAAGCCGCCTGCCTCGCCGCCTCCGGCAGGCACGTCCCCCACCGCGCAAGCAGGGGCACAGCCGGGCGCACAAACACCCGTTACTCAGACTCCCGTCCCCGCGACCGGTCAGAACGGCACGGATCAGGTATCCATGACGGGCAACCTCACGTTCAAACTCTTTGACACAACCGAGGAGGGCGTCGAGCAGCGACCGACCTTCGAGGTTACAGCGCCCCAGGGTTCCCTGCTCGAAGGCAACGTGTGGGCACTCAAGAACGCAACCGCCGTCGTTTTCGGAAAGGACGGGGAAGAGACGCGCTTCGAAGCGGGTAGCGCTCGCGTCGACAATGAGCACAAGACGGCCCTGCTGTCCGAAGGCGTCAAAATTCAGATGGGGACTCGCCAGATCGAGCTTCAAGACGTGGCATGGAACAACGACAAGCGCGAGGCCCTTTCCGAGAACGAGGCCACGCTGACCGACGGTGAGACCAAGCTGAATTCCAAGGGAATGGAATTCCATGCCGATACGCAGGAGCTGATCCTTCGCAACGTCGTTGGGAAAGTGAGCATGCAGGGAGGCGCAGCACAATGAGGCATAGCATTTTCGCGCTTCCCCTCGCGTTGGCCCTGTGCCTGACGGCCCACGCGCAAGCGGGGAAATATTCCTCTATCGAGATCTCGAAGCCCGCGCCGTTGGTCGAGTTTACGGGATCGCAGCTCAAGCGTATCTCCGGCGGCGTCGAGATCGCTCTGCATCCTCAAGATGCTTCCGCGCAGGTCATGCGCTTGGGTTCCCAGGAAATGCTCTTCGAGTGGCCCAAAGAGGGCGGCTCCAATCCCACCGCGATTCGGATGAAGTCGAAAGTCAGTGTGGACAGTCCTCAAGGCACGATCACCGCCAACAACGCCGACCTCGATATCCAAGGCAACCGCCTCACGTTCTCCGGCGGCGTCCGCGGTTCCTCCGAGAAGATTGAGAGCTTCGAGGCGGAGAAGATCGTCTACAACCTGGAGTCTGGCGATTCCGACATGACCAATCTCCGCGCGCGAGGCATACGACTCGGCGAAGGATCGGGCACGGGCTACTCTCGGATGCAGATCGAACGTGCCGCCACCGTGAAGTTCGCCAACGGCCAGGTCAACCGCATGGGCGGCGGCGTGTCCATCGTCCTGGAGTCGAGTCAGGAGGGCGTTGTACCGTTGAAGCTCAGCGCCTCCGAAGTCGGTCTCGCATGGGGCAACGGTAACCAACCCACGGGAATCGAACTGCGCGGAAACGTCCGCGTCATCGGCCCCCAGGGCGACATCTCCTCCGAGAAAGCGGATTTCAGCCTTGCCAAGGAGCGTATCGATTTCACCGGCAACGTCAAAGGCGCGTCCGAGCAGATTCAGTCCTTTACGTCGGATACGCTTTCGTACAACATCAAGACGGGCGACACCGACATGACGAATCTCCTGGCGAAAGGTCTCGCGTTCTCCACGGGCGATGCGGCCGGTCCAGGCCAAGGCTACTCCAAAATGGATGTCGATAGAGCGCCTGAGGTCTCTATGGTCGGCGGCAAACTCGCTTCCATTCGCGGCGGTGTGGACATCAAACTTCGCGGCGACAGTCCCGAGCAAGAGTCGTTGTGGCTGCGCGCTCATGACTTCAACTTCCACTATGCGTCCGCCGATGCACCTTCGCCCGATCGCGTCGTACTGGAAAAGGATGTCAAGGTCAAAGGTCCAGTAGCCGACATCGTCTCGGAATCGGCTGACTTGAATCTACCGAAGAATTCTATCACCTTCTCCGGGAACGTGTCGGGAAACACGCCTGGGATGAGTCAATTCGAGGCGCAAGAAGTGGTCTACGACACTCTGACCGGCAACATAAACTTTAGGCGCTTCCGCGCGGAAGAATATCAGACGCGAGCCAAAGACGAAAACGAGCGCCAGCAGTAACCTCCCAGGGAGCAACACGGTGTCCGAACCCAACGCATCTTTGATGAACGCCATTGGACTGGTCAAACAATTCAAGCGGCGTTCCGTCGTCAACAATGTCTCCATCGAATTGAATCCCGGGGAAGTCGTCGGGCTGCTAGGCCCCAACGGAGCGGGTAAGACCACGACGTTTCGCATGATCGTGGGGATGCTCCGCCCAACGCGCGGCACCATCTGGTTCTGCGGAAAAGACGTCACCAAATTCCCCATGTACAAACGCGCGCGCGCAGGCATGGCCTACCTTCCCCAGGAGCCTTCCGTATTCCGCAAATTGACCGTGCGGCAAAACCTCATGGCCGTGCTCGAGTTTCAGAAGCTCAAGAGCGCCGAGCGAAAGCAGCGCGCCGAAGAACTCATGACGGACCTCAGCATTCTGCATCTCGCGGACAGCCCGGCTTACACGCTATCCGGCGGCGAACGCCGGCGCACCGAAATCTGCCGTGCACTCGCAACGCGCCCCAAAGCCTTCTTGCTCGACGAACCCTTTGCGGGAATCGACCCCATTGCCGTAGCCGACCTGCAGGACATCGTCTCCGCACTCAAGAACATCGGCATCGGCGTATTGATCACCGACCACAATGTCCGAGAGACCCTCGAGATCACCGACCGCGCCTACATCATCAGCGAAGGCCAGATCTCGGTCGCGGGCACTTCCAAGGAAATCGCCAGCAACCCCATTGCCATTCGCACTTACCTGGGCGACCGCTTCCGTATGGATTTCGAATAGGCGCAATCGGTAGCGTCTCGCTCGCTCACCCCTGCACGGCCTTCTTGCGTAACGGGATGAGCACGCGTAGACGCGGATCGCGCAGAAAGAGTCCGCCCCATATGATGACGCCGAGGATAACCGGCATGATGAAGGAGTCGCCGACTCGAACGTGGGTGGCGGTTGCGCCTCCGAGGTAGCCCGTCAACAAGATTGCGCCGAGGATGGAAGTCTGCGGGATCACGTAAAGGACGGTGCAGGCGAGTTCCAGAATACCGAGGCCAATGGCGAGATCCATGGACCATCCAAGATGGGCGAACCCCTCGGCGGCATCGGGCGGCTGCAGGAATTTCATGGTAGCGCTCATGAGCAGCATGAGCACGGGGAGCGCGGTCATGATGCGTCCGATCCAAAGCGCTGGTTTAGAGACGAGGGGCATTGGGGTTTGGGTATCCATCGATTCCTCCTATGGAGCGTTGAAGAGCCGGCTGGAAGCCAGCGGTACAAAATCGTGAACGTCATTAGCCGATGCAGGTTCCCGAAGACGCCCGGCACGGAGACCGGGCGCTGTCTACGGGAAATAGGCAAAGTACATTGGGGTCCTGTAAGTAAACCTCAGAGCTTCGCGAGATATTCTGCGAGTTGATCGAGAGTTCCGGTGAAGCCCTTCCTCATCGAGTCGAATCCGGCTTCAAAGGTCTTGCACTCTTCTTCGCTTGCGTTTATGGGAACGTTCCGCGATTCGATGGTCGTCTTTCCGTCGTGTTCAATGAACGTCAGCGACGACAGGAGTTCGAGCGGCCACGTGGCGCTCATGGGGTGACGGGTCATGCCGCCGTCCCGGTCCGAGAACGAGACAACATAGACGAGGCGCTCCGGCGCAACGATCTCGCGGAAGATGAACTTCCCCCACATCTCGAATCCATTTGCCGCCTTCAGGCCGTAGTGAAAGACACCTCCCGGACGCAGGTCCTGCGTACAACCGATCCAGTCGAGACCCTTCGGGCCCCACCACTTCGACAGACTCTCGGGGTCCGTCCACGCCTTCCACACGAGTTCGCGCGGCGCGTCGTAGGTGCGGGCGAAGTGAAACTCCTTGGTGGGGTATGCTTCCGGTGAACTAGGTGTACCGACAGCTTCCGCTTCGTGTGTGCTCATTGGTTCTTATCCTTGCAGCGTTGCGGTTCGAGTCTCATGGCTGTGTCGATGGTATGCAGTCGTTCGCGGTCACGCCTTTATGGCGACCCAGATCTCCACTTCTCCTGTACCTGTTTTCGGGTCGAAGCGCTGGCCATACCGTTCGAAGCACGGCGACTCGGCGGGTTGGTGTCCCGAAGCGGGCAACCACTTTGTCCATAGGTTTTGAATCGTGCCCGGCAGCGCGGATACATGTCCGCGGTGGGTGAAGATCGCGTAGCGCTGCGCGGGCAGGCACACGTAGCCGAAGTCTTCAGGAAGCCTTGAGGTATCGGTGACTTCGACGCCAGTCAGGTAATCGAAACTGCCAGACGGGTCATAATTCCAGCACACGCCGTAGGCGACGCCTTCGACCTGGCCGAGAACCGTGCCGATGCGCGGCGCGAAGCGGTCCCATTGCGCGGGGATATTCACGCGGGTCGCATGCGTATACCGCTCGTTCAATCCCGCGATCGTAAGGGGCCCGGCAACCTCGATGCGCGGCGTCTCTTCGGTCGCTTTCGATAAGGTGCTCATGATCGATCTCTCCAAGTGTTCGGCAAAGAAACCGTCCATCCTAATGCGGTCATAAGTCCGTTGAGAGTCGCGCGTATCAGTACGGACCTTGAACCATGACCATCCACGACATGCCGAAACGGTCCGCGACCATGCCGAAGCGCGGGGACCAGAAGGTCTCCGTCATCGGCATCTGTACTTCACCCCCCTCGGCGAGAATTCCGAACAGCCGTTCGGCCTCGGGGATATCCATGACCGTGAGTGTCAGCGAAAAGCCTTGGAAGTTACGCTTTCCTTCGCAGCGCCCATCGGACATCATCACTTCGGTATCGCCGAAGCGCAGACTCGCGTGCATGACCTTGTCTGCCGTGGCCGGCGAACACATCTCCGGCTCCGGGCTATCCTTGTAGAGCATAACCGTGACGACCTCGGCTCCAAGAGAGTTCTTGTAAAACGCGATCGCTTCATCGCAACTGCCGTCGAAAAACAGATAGGGTTGGACCTTCATCGTTCTCTCCTTTTTCGAGTCTGAATGTTCCATTGCGGACGGCGCGGCCGCCTACGCGGTCAACTTCGCCAAGTGCGCCTCAAGACGATCGATCGTCTGCTGGCCGCCCTCGATGGCCCCGAACTTCACGACCTTCTCGCGCTCCTCGGCAGACGCCAGTACGATGCGCATGGTGAGCTTGGTCTTGCCGTTGTCCTCGTCGAACGTGATGGTCACATGAAATGGTTCCGTTGCACCTTCGCTGTCGTCACTATGGGTGTAGACCAGGCGCTTGGGCTTCTCGATCTCGGTGTAGACAATCTTGTTCGGGTAATCGACGCCGTCCGGGCCGTGCATGATGAATCGCCACACGCCGCCGACGCGCACATCCATTTCGTGAATCGTGTTCGTAGAGCCGTTCGGCCCCCACCATTGCGCGATGTGATGCGGTTCTGTCCACACCGTGTACACGAGTTCGCGTGGGGCATTCAGAAGCCGCGTTGTCACGATTTCCCTGTCGGCGATACTCTCAATAGGCACGCTTGCCTCTTGCATCATACGTTCCTCCATGTTCTTCGACTCTCCCAAGCTCAGGTCTTCGCGAGCACTTCCGCCAGCTTGTCGAGTGACCCGTGCCAACCGGCACTGGTCAGTTCGCGCATCTGCCCCGCGGGGATGCCGCTATGGTGCAGCGTGAGCCTGGTCTTCCCGTCCACGGCCTCGAAGGTAACGGTTACGTGCAGTTCCAACGGCCAGTCATCGCCCATTCCCAATTGCGATGCCGAGATGATGTTGCCCTTCTC
>JBAZRU010000075.1:0-15716 GCA_041662805.1 Candidatus Hydrogenedentales bacterium
GAATGGGGATTGAACACAGACAAGGATTTGCAGAGAGACATCCTTCAACTCCTGTTTGCATTCCTCGTTCCCGTGGCGCTCTACACATTTGTCCAGGTTGCCTACTGGTATCCAGGTGGCGTGCAAGCATTGATCGGCATCGTGCTTGTGACGGCGCTCGTATCCCCCGTTCGCACTGCCTTCTTTGTGACTGTCCAAGCAATCAGCGAGATAAGCCTGACGGCGCGGATCCTACTCCTGCTACTGTCCATTGGCCTGAGCTACGCGGCAGCTTGCGGCGCAGTCCAAATCACACGCAGGGGCCTCGGAGTTGCTTCGCTCGCTGAGTTACCGTTCAAGTTTCCCTCGTTTCGTATGGAGTCGCGCTCGCCCCTGCTTGCTCAATGCTGGTATGAATGGCGATCCTTCGGAAGTGCACTTCCCGGTGTAACGTTGTTGATTCTGTCGCTTCTACTCGCTGGCATCTACCAAGCATTCAGTCACTTAGGACCAGCGAACATGCCGACGGGTACGGCAAAGTTGGGCACGGCCATAGCCTTACTATCATCCATCTATGCGCCAGCGTGCATCTCAATCGCGGCTTTCATCATAGGAGTACTTCTCCTGTCCCGCGATTTCCAGGAACGCGGCAAGCTCGGAACCTTCGTATACGTGCGTCCGGTGCGCACACGCACCTTGGCTGTGGCCCGGATGCGTACCGGATTCGCGGGACTGGGAAGCGCGGCGTTCTTATGTTTGCTTATTGTCGCCGGATTGCATCTGACTTCCGGATCTTTAGCCTCTCAGACTTTGGTAGATCAACTCGCTCAGTTGACAGGAACCGATTCCGTGGTGGCGCCGGCAGTGTCGTATATTGGGGTCATCTTGCTCACCGCATGGGTGCTCCTTTGGCTGGGAGTCCCAATCGTGCTCGCGATGATTGCCGTGGTCTATCCTCTGGCTATTGTCGCCGAGCTCGCTGCGGATCCTGGGGACGCCGGGTACGTCGTTGTAGCGCTCTTGGCGGTTGGGCCGGTTATCGCCTGCGTCGGTGCCGGGGCCAGGGCCGTCAAGAAACGCACGCTCGACCGCCGGGACATGCTCAAGGGGCTAGTCGCGTGGATCCTCCTTGGCGCTTTCTTTCATTACTACGCTGAAGTCAACGGCATGCGACCCTCGTCAGGTGACCCCCTTGGTGCGCTGGCACCGTGGTTATTTGAAGAGACAATCATCTGGGCCCTTGCCATCTTACCGGTGCTACCGATCCTCTCGGTTCCGCTCACCTTGAATTGGCTACGGCACCGATAACGCGCAATGTGCTTTGGTGTGTCCGAGGAGCAAGCGGTATTGCGTGACGGCCGATTCGACAGGAATAAGGGACGGGCATGATTCTCTCGCTGTTGTGGAAAGATCTGCGCCTGACAGTCCCTGTTCTGCTCGCCGCCGCCGTTCTCACGGTTGTACCGTATCTGTGCATGGCCCTGCTTGCCTTCACGATGGCTCCAGGCGGATTTCCATGGGCGGAAGTTCTCATGGCAGGGGCCCACTTCAGCCAGTGGCTTCTGTTGCTCACGGCAGCGCTGTTGGGAGGAAACGCGTTCGCGTCCGAGCGAGAGGATAACTCCATCCACTTCCTCATGTCGTTGCCTGCGCGACCCCAAGACGTGTTGTTCAGCAAGGCGATTGTGACGTTGCTTGTCTTCGAAGGCCTCTGGATTGCGAACGCCGCCGTCGTGCACGCGATTTCACCTTTTGCGACGATTGGATTTCGCGAGAACATCCTCGGTGCGGCCGGCATGACCACGATTGCCTCGCTCTCGCTGATGGTACTAGGACTATCCTGGCTTTGGTCTTCTCTCATGACAAGGCCCGTTGTCGCTGCGCTCGGCGGGATACTGACCAGTGCTCTTCTGCTCTTCCTCTTGACCGCAGGAACACGTTTCGTCATGGCAGATGAAGATTTCGAGCGGGTCGGCGGCATCTCTTCGATTGCCGCAATGCTTGGGGGATCTGGATTTGTTGTGGCCTGTGGAATTGTCCTCTTGCGAGGCAGAAGACCGTCTGACGGGACGTCGATTGTTGTGATACACCCCGCGCGGTTGGACGAGCAACCACGTCATGTCGCAAGCGGCCATGCGTGGTGGAACCACCCAAGGCCCCTGATCGTACTTGCTTGGAAGGATTGGCGCTTGGCAAGGCCCCTACTCGTCATCGGAGCCATTCTCATCGCCATGCCCTATGCATACGCCGCAGGTGTGGCACTCGCGGCCGCCGATCTTCCAAAGGTCTTTGCGCGGGCCAGCACGCAGAGCCTGTGGCTCTGCTGCCCGATATTCGCGGCATTCGGCGGCTATCTCGTCGCGATAGAACGGAGGACTAAGTCCTACGACTTTCTTGACGCGTTGCCCGCGACGCGGTCGCGCACCGCTACGAGCAAGTTCATCCTGGCGGCGTTGCCGTGCGCGGCTATTCTTGGCGTCAACACAATTCTGACATTGGCCTTCCACAATGCGGCCTTTCTTCCCGCCCCCATTGACGATGCCGGTGGCGGTTTCTTCGAGATGACTTGGCCATTGCTCTTGTGGCAACAGACGTCGCTTCTCTTCGCGCTCCCCGCAATCGGAGCGCCGGTGGTGTGCTTTGGCGTTGCTTGGCTGGCATCGGCCCGTTTGACCAAACCCTTCATTGGCATCGCGGCCGGAGCCGCTTCGGCCGGCCTGGCACTTGTGGCGTGGATGGAGTTCTCGACGCTGGTCGAGCAGCGCCTGGCGCCGCTTCCCGCGGCGCTTGTCTTCGCATCACTCGCGTCGCTGTTCACGACCGGGTGTGTTCTGTGGGGTTTCCGCAACCTATCTCGCAGGGAGGCGGTGTGAAGTTGTTGCAGGGACGCGCAATCTGGATCCTTGCCGTGGGAATCCTCGGCATTGTGGCGGTCAGCCTTATTGTCAACGACCCCAAGAACGAAGGTCTCGCGCGGGGCCTCAAGCCTACCTACTATCCCGAGCCTGTGGCCAAACCGGGCTACACGCTTACGAAGGAATGCATCGGTGACCGCAAGGTATGGTCGTATCTTCTCTCTTCCGACTCTTCCGCGCTGAAACGAAAGCCCGCCGTGATCTTGATCCACGGAGGGGCTATGGTCGATCTGATATCCACGGCGAAACCTCAGTATAAGGGGGAGTGGTTCATTCCGCTCTTCGAATCCACGCCGTACCGGCTTGCCGAAGCGGGAATCGTCGTCGTTGCGATCGACGCGTGGTGGGCCGGGGAGCGCTTTGACCCCGAACGCGCCAAGCTGGCAAAGAACGACCCTATGGCGTCGGTCTTTCGCGGTTACGTCGAGACAACCCGAGATGTGTCTCAGGTGATTGACTACCTCGTGAACCGCGACGACATAGATCCCGAGCGGATTGGGGTCGCGGGAAGATCCGGAGGCGGCATCATCACGCTTATGGCGGCCTGCAAGGACGACCGAATCACGGCAGCGGTCGCATGGAAAGCGGGCGCCGACTTCGTCAAGACGACGCAACTGAGAGGTCAAGGGGCGCTGCTTAATGAGGCGCTGAATGAGAATGCCGAGTTCGGAGAGAGCATTCGGCGAGAGGACCCAATCTACCTCTACCAGAAGATCCCTCCCAAAGCGCTCGCGCTGATTGGAAACTATGATGACCCGCTCATGCCCAGGCAGGCAGCACAAGGGATATATGAAAAGCTTCGACCTCTATATGCCGCGCATCCTGAGAGGCTGATGATCAAGTTGTTTGAGACCCCCAAGCCCACGCACGACTTGGAGCCTGCCGCATTCGAATTGGGCTGCGAGTGGCTTAAGAGATTCCTTGTGTCGCCGCAGTGACGCTGCACCTTCGCTCTTCCCAGCGCGATCCGGGGGCCCTACGTTGATGTCACCATTTTGGTCTGACTTGCGTCCTTTATGTAGGAAGGATCAGATGGCTCATTCACTGACGGTCCAAGAGTCAAGAGTGCCTTCAATTGGAGGACACCGTGGCAAGACTCGCCAGATCTCGCGCAAAAGCGTGCGGAGATGGGGCATAGAGCAAATGGAGAACTCCGGTGAGAACAGTGAAGTACGCCCTGAAGTCCCTGCGAGACAGTTGGTTCCAGCTCAGTTGATCGATTGGCATATTGCTTGCTCATTAGTACGGCAGTAGCGACTAGCTTCTTCAGGGGGAGACAGTCACCAACACTCGGATTTGCGTCGAGCAGGGAAAAGCGAGCGAGATCCTCATGTCGAGTGACTCTGACCAAAGGAGTGGAAGTGCCGTGATGCAGTTACGCGGTGGACGGCAAGTTACCAAGAAAGTCTCAAGTGCAAACGAACCTCCACGACTCAGGAAGACCCTCGAAGGGATTGTTGCATGGTTTAACGCCCCTCCCGCAAAGGGCCGGCGCTTCCTGGACGGCTACGAGGGGGCAATCGCTTGCGCGGCTATGGTGCTGTGTTCGATCGCGATCTATACGGCAGTAGCTACGAGCGCAGGTCAGGCGGGAGGCAAGCGGCTTATCGTTTTCCCGATAGACAGACACTACGGCCAGTTGTACACGAGGCCGGTCGGCGTGGGGAAGTCCTTCGAAGGCGCAGACGCTAACAAAGGATGGAGATACCTTGCGGAAGCGCAGGGAAGAGTCGAGATCCCCGCGAATGTGGAGCTGATGCTGCGATTGCGCGAACGCGACTTGTCGTTTCTGAAGGCATTCAGGAATGACACATTCGCCAATTTGAATTGCGCTAACCTGGGGCTTCGCGACGAGGATGCCGAGTACCTCAGGTATGCGACGCAGTTACGCGCATTGGATTTGGCTGAGAATCCTCAACTCACGGACAGGTGCCTCGCATATCTGGCAGAAGCCGAGAAGCTTGAATGGCTCAGCTTGGACGGAACGGGCGTATCAGGGTCCTCTGTGTCCGCGAACGCCTTCGCCAGTATGGAGAATCTCCAGTACTTTAGTGCAAACAACTCTCCTTTTGAGGACGCCGGAGTTGCGCACCTCTCGGAGTGTACAAAGCTCAAGATGTTGCAGCTTGAAAGGACCATGGTTACCGATGAGAGCGCTCGTCTTCTTCCACTCCTCGTGCAAATTGAAGCTTTGAGTTTTGCGGACACACGTGTGGGGCGCGGTTTGCTCTCGCGCTTGGGCTCTTTGCCGCAGCTTCGCTACCTGAACGTGGGCGGAACGCTGATGACAGACAGCGATGTCCGCTATCTGACGCTGCTGCCGCAAATCCGGTTTGTGAATCTCGACCGGACGCGGATAACGAATGCCGCGTTACCCTTGCTGCAATGCTGCATGGGCATGCAAAGCGTATCTGTAAACGGCACAGCGATTACTCCCTTCGCTCTAACGGCGCGCTTGCCAAGCGACATTCCCCGAATCTTCCGCACGCGAGAAGGGAGGGCGCAGAGTTCAAGTGTGAAAGGCGAAGAAGGGCTAACCAGCGAGACCGCTTCGATAGAATCCTGATTGCGATGGAATCCGAATGAGCAACGGCGGCTTGCGATAAAGGGCGTTGCCCCAGAGAAGCGAAGGGGCGCTTTCGGCGAAAGCGCCCTATCTCCTATGGATTGCTTCTGCCCTGCCCCTATGCCGAACGGTGACATTTCCCCTCGATACCGCTAGGATATGCCCTCTTCTCGAACGACCGAATAAACATAGAGAACTGGGCAACGCAGCAGGTTGGTGTTGGGGGTGTGGTGAGAATTCTCGTGTGTGTGCTTTTGCTTCTTTGGCCGTTCCATGCCTCTCGCGCAGATTTGATTAGGCAGAATCCCGTGCCGGAGCCGTCGGGCCTCCTAGTGCTTTCACAACCTTGCCCAGAGACAGAGGAGGATTCCGGTCCGTCCATTCCCGTCAATCCGTTTCCATGCCTCCCCAAACGGAAGTCCCCCACCGCGGTTCGCGCGCTCTACCTGACCGGCTGGACCGTGGGGACTGCGTCGCAACTCAAACACTACGCGGACCTCGCCGGCGAGACGGTGCTGACCGCGTATGTGGTGGACATCAAGGACATGGATGGCCACGTTGGATATGCATCGGCCGTACCCAAGGTGGTTGAATACGGGGCCTTCGAGAAACGCTACGATCCGCTGACGGTACTGGCCGCATTTCACGAGCGCAATCTTCGCGTGATCGGCCGCATCGCTTGCTTCAAGGACCCTATCGCCTCGACGAAGGATCCGAAAATGGGGATTCTCACGAAGAAGGGCAAGTTGTGGACCGACAATTCGAAGGCAAGTTGGCTTAATCCTTACAACGAGAAGTCGTGGGAGTATCTCGTCGACATCGCCAAAGAAGCCTTGGAATTGGGCTTCGACGAAATCCAGTTCGATTACGTTCGCTTCCCGAGCGATGGCGCGGTGGGCGCGATCGATTACGGCGAAGAACCGCGCCCCAAACACGAAGCCATCAACGGATTTCTTTCCTATGCGCGCGAGCAGATGCCCGACGCGATCATCTCCGCGGATGTGTTCGGCATCATGTGCGTCAGCACGGGCGACACCGAAGACCTCGGCCAGTACTTGGAGTTGATTGCCCAGAACGTAGACTACCTATCGCCGATGGTATATCCGTCGCACTATGCCAAGGGACAAGTCATCGGAAACAAGAAGTACGCGACACCGGACAAGGACCCCTATGCCGTTGTAAAGGGTACGCTTCTCACCGCCCAGGAACGCTTGAAGGCGATTCGCTGGTGCGAGACTTCACGCATCCGGCCTTACCTGCAGGATTTTACCGCGTCTTGGCTGGGCGCCGGTCACTATAAGAACTACGGGGTCGCCGATATCCGCGCACAAATCAAAGCTGCCAATGACGCCGGGTACACGGAATGGATATTCTGGAACGCGCGCAACCGCTATACCGAGGCCGCGTACAAACCCGAGAAGCCGGTGAAGCAGAAGAAGTCCGCGGAAGCGCCTTCGCGGGAAACGGAGTGAAACCGGCAGATGCGACAAATTGCTCCAAGCGCGCATTTCGAGGGGAGCGGGACTGCTCGCGTAGTGTAGAATCTTCCATCGTCAAGTCCCAGGCGGTATCGTACCGGCCAGTTGTTGGAGCGCGGCGAAGTGGTGGGATTAGTCATAGCCTGCGGCGCCGGCTATGTGGAGATAGGCAAGATCACTATGCATGCGAATGTTTCGGGGGAAAAGAGGAGAGTCCTTCCTCGCCTTGAGTTGCTGCGCCTGATGCTGGAATCCCGTGCAGGAGACCGCCGGGAAGGGCTGCTCTTGCGCCAAGGGAAAGGCTGGTTCCAAGTCTCGGCGTGGGGCCACGAAGCACTGGGAACGCTCGCCTATACGCTGAACGACGGCGACTATCTCTACTTGTATTACCGAGACCGCCCATTGGCCCTCGCGAGGGGAATCACGAACCACGAAATGGCCTTGGCCTACTTCGCAAGCGCCAAGTCGAGTTCCGGCGGCCGCATGATGCCATGCCACTTCAGCTCGCGGTCGCACAATGTCTTCAGTGTGGCCACACCCACCGGGTCGCAATGCCTTCCGGCCGTGGGAACTGCCTGGGCATTGCGGATGAGCGGCTCCCGAAACGTCGCGTTGTGCACCATCGGCGACGCCTCGACGCGGCAAGGCGAATTCTTCGAGGCCTTAGCCATGGCGTTGCAGGAGAAACTGCCCGTGGTCTTCATCGTCGAAGACAACGGATATGGGATCAGCACGCCCACGGAGCACACAGGACCATACGCCATCGGCGCACTAAACGACGGCCATTGCCGAAGAGTAGACGGCAGGAACCCCGACGCTGTGTTCGAGGCGGGACTTGAGGCCGTGGAGCGGGCGCGAAACGGCGAGGGTCCAACGGTATTGTGGTGCGAAGTCGACCGGCTTTGCTCGCACACGTCCTCTGACGATCAGCGTCTATACCGCACGCGCGAGGTGCTGACTTCCAACGCACGCCGCGATCCCATCGAGACCTTCGCCCAACAGCTTCAAGACGAAGGCGCCCTGACTCGGGACGCGTGGGAACGCATGAAGGTCGATGTTGCGGACGCGGTCGACCGCGACTATCAGGCGGCCGAAAAGGCCGCCGCACCCGAGCCGGAAGAAGTCCTTGAGCACCTTTTCGGAGACGCGGTCAACGATACTCCGGTTATCCCTCCCTTTCCAGAAACCTCGTCGACCATGGTAACCGCCATTCACGATACGCTTCGCGCCGCTTTGCAATCCGATGACCGCGTTGTACTGTTTGGAGAGGACATTGGAGATCCCAAAGGCGGAGTCTTTGGGCTTACTAAAGGGCTTTCAAGCGAATTCCCCGGGCGCGTTGCGAATTCGCCTTTGGCGGAGGCGACCATCGTGGGTGTGGGCGTGGGCATGGCCGCGGCCGGCTTCCGTCCCGTATTCGAACTCCAATTCGTCGACTTTGTGGGGCCCGCGCTATCGCAACTCATGACCCACGTATCTTCCCTTCGTTGGCGTTCGCTGGGCGAATGGACCTGCCCCTTGGTGCTGTTCGCCCCCTACGGGGCGTACTTGCCTGCCGGCGCGTTGTGGCACAGCCAAAGCAATGAGGGGCTGCTCGCGCACATCCCCGGCATGCGCATTGCCGTTCCCAGCACTCCCGGCGACGCGGCCGCGCTGTTGTGGACTGCCATTCACGGGGATGACCCGACGCTGGTGCTTCTGCCCAAGCATCTGTTCCGGGCGCGGGCAACGCTCCCGCAGCCGCTCGATCCAATTCCCTTTGGGAAGGCCGAAGTTCGTCGCGAGGGCAACGACGTTTCGGTTGTTGCCTGGGGCAATTGCGTGGAGCTTGCAATGGAAGCGGCGGAACGCGCGACCTCACAAGGAATCTCCGCGGAAGTGCTCGACCTGCGCACCTTGGTTCCGTGCGATTGGGCGGCTATCGAATCGAGTCTGGCGAAAACGGGCCGGCTCGTTGTCGTCCATGAGGACACCCGCACGACCGGATTCGGCCAGGCAATCATCGCCGAAATGACCAGCGCAACGGACCGCTGGGAACTCTTTCTGGCGCCGCCACAGTTGGTCGCCAGAGCAGACGTCCCTATACCCTACCACCCAGTTCTCGAACAAGCCGTGTTGCCGAATGTCGAACAAGTGCTCGATGCCATTCGCGCGACCATGGCATGAGGTGAACCGTGTCTGTCTATGAATTGAGAATTCCCCAATTGGGTGAAGGATTGCGCGAAGCTCGAATCGTTCGGTTGTTCAAGAACCCCGGCGAACCCGTGCACCGCGACGAACCGGTGTACGAAATGGAAACCGACAAAGCCGTGTCGGAGATTGAAAGTCCCGTGAGTGGCATCCTCGAAGCATGGTGCGTTCGCGCCGACGATATCGTCGGGGTCGGCGACGTGGTTGCGCGCGTGAAGGTAAGCGAGGACGAGCACGCCGCCCAGGTGAAGTCATCCGCGACGCGCGAGGCCACGGATTCGGCCGAGACTTCATCAAAGCCAGTCTCAAAACCGGTGCCCCAGCGAAACGCCATTCCGCCGCGCACCCGCGCCTATGCACGGGAAAAGGGGCTTGAAGAAGCAGAACTCGCGGGCATTGCCCACGCCGGAAGCAGGCTGATGCCCTCCGACATCGACCGCTATATCGAGGAACGAGCGCCAGCCAACGCGATATCGCATGCGGCTCCCGAATACGAAGATGTCCCTATGTCTACGCGCCAGCGCACCTTGTTCTATCGTTTGTCGCGCGCACAGCAGCAAGTCGTCCCTGGAACCATTGAAGTCATTATTCCGTGGCAGCCGGTAGAAGAGACGTATCAACGCTTGAAGCAGAACCCTGAACTTCACGAGGAAGAGCGCCCGACTCGATTTATGCTGGTGGCTTGGTGCGTCGCGCAGACGGTGGCCAAGCATCCTAAGTTCCGTTCCGTGGTCGTCGATGTGAATAACCTGAGAAGATATCGCCACGCCAACCTTGGTATCGCGGTGGCCCTGCCCGACGACGAACTTGCCACGGCCGTCGTGGAGCGGGCGGACGCTCTTCACTTCCCGGCGTTTGTGCGAGAAGGACGCAAGCAAGTCGCGCGCGCCCGCGCCGGAAAAGACCAAGCGGTGGATACCGTCGTGCATATCGCGCTGTCCAGCATGGAAGCCTATGGCGTCTACACGGCGGCCCCGGTTGTCGTGCCTCCTTCCGTGGCCACGTTGTTTCTCGGCACCCCCCACATGATGATGGTGGAATCCGGACCGCCCGAGCCCTGTTTTGCGCGCGTGGCGCACATGGCCCTGACGTTTGATCACCGGATCATCAACGGTGTGGCGGCAGCCCGGTTTCTAAACGAAATCCGCGACCGTGTCGCCTCGCTTCCCGGTTCAGCGCTCGAGTAGCGTCACGAGGCAGGGGCCTGCTTGATGTTCGGCAGCCGGAGTTGGAATACGAACGCGGCGACGAGTCCACCCGCGGCGCTCACCCACATCGTTGGATTGTAGCCGAAGTTCATGACCAGGAAGACTCCCGCAACGCTGATCAGAATCGACGGCGGCGCGGACAGGAGTGAGATCGTGGAGAAGTACGCGGCACGGTCTCCGGGCTTGGCCATCTTGAGCAAGTGCGTGGGCCAACCGTTGTTGATCAGGCTGCCTCCGAGCGACAACACCGGGATGCAGACCAAGAACGGCGCGAGGCTATAGCACTGGGTCAAGAACATGGCGCTGAAAGAGACCAGCAAGGAGGACAGCACCAAGGCTGGTTTCGAGCCGAAGCGGTCTATGAAACGTCCCGAGATGTAGTTGGTGACCATATCCGAAACGCTGAAGAGGATGACGGGGAGCCACATGAGCGAGTCCGTCAGCTCGCAGCGATGTATCAACAAGGCGGTGACGTAAGACCCCGTGAAAAAACCAAAAGAGCGGAAAGCCCGCCCGCACACAATCCAACGGACTCGAGGGTCTTGCTTCCATATCTCGCGTGTCCGCCGCCAATCCTCGGCAATGCCAGGCTTCAGCGTGTCGTGACTCGCGGGTCCTGGGACTTCGCGCAAGCGCGAAACGCCGTACAGCGACCCGAAAAGCAGGGCGACCCCGAACCAGCCAAGCATTGTGTAATTGTTGGGATAGACGACGTACCGATTCACGCCCCACACCAATACCGCTGCCGCCAGTCCCGACGCAGCCCCTAGGAGGCTTCGCGTTCCCATGAGCCGGCCCCACCACCGCTCCCGCGTCCCATTCGTGATGAGGACGTGAAACGTCGGTGTGGCAATTCCCCCAATCATACTGCTTGCCATCCACACGCCGACCAAGATCCACAGCAGCGGTGCGGGTTTCCCGTGGAAGAACATCACGCCCAGCGGCACCATCACAAACACCAGTCGCTGGAACAGGCCCACCGTGACGCAAAACGGCAACATTCGACGATTGCGCGCCATGAGGGTCGTGCCAATGGGGCCGGTCAGTGCGACAATCAGGCTTGATATGGTGAACAACCCCAGATACGCGCCGTCGATGCCCGTTTGCTTGAATAGAAAGGGAATGAGCGTCATGGGCCCAATCATGTTGGTGGCCATGATGAAAAGCGCGGCCTCAATGGAACTCACCCAGAAATTCCACCGGTGCACGGTGTAGGGAACGGTATCCATAGTGGAGGGACTTGGCGAAGGTTCTGTGTCGTGCATCTTAGGCTAAGTATTGTTGTGGGGCGCGGCGGGTAAGCCCGCGCGCGCCCCATGGAAATATTCGATTCGGTTTATCTACGTCGGCGTAACACGGCCGCGGCGCGCATCCCACCGCACCATCTTGCGCTTGAACCACGAGAGATTCGCCATGCGCACCGCCGCCACGCCATACATGCCGAGTTCCGGCGGGCAGTTCAGTTCCGCGCCCGTGCGAATCGCTGCGTGATGGTTCTTGTGGTGGGGCACGATATCCTCGCCGCCCGTCTTCTTGTGGGATTCAAGCACCTTCCCCGTTTTCTCTTCGATGATGTCCCAGCCGGAGCCGGTGAACACCAGCGTCGCCGCATGACCGCGAATGCAGTGCGGGTTCGCGTATTGGTTTGCCATTGTCCCGAGTACGTGAACCGTCATGCCGGGCGTAATGCCTTCCACGGCGGGATACTCAAGCATCATCTCGAAGTTGTCCGGCAAGTCGCGGCCGTCCGGCCACAGATAGATGCCGCCCATGCCCACGGCCCGTTCGGGGAACGTGAGATCGCAAGCCTTGATGATGCGCGTAATGCGGTGAACAAAAAGATCGGTGGCGATTCCGCCGGAGTATTCGCTGTAACAGCGCCAATCGTGATACCTCCGTGCATCCCATGGGCGCTTCTTGGCCGGCTTCAGCCACGCATCCCAATCAAGATCGGCAGGTTTCGGGTCTTTGGATGTGGCGCCCGACCGCCACGGGCCTGCCGAAGCGGGGTAATTGCGTACGTAGTCGATCTGCGCCTCGACGACCGGCCCCAGCTTCCCTGCCTTGATGGCTGCATTCGCGCTGGAGTAACTGTCGTCGGCTGTGGCCTGAACACCCACCTGCAACTTAAGCCCAGTTTCTTTGGCCTTCTTCACAACCTTGAGCGAGTCTTCGATGTTATGCGTGAGCGGCTTCTCGCAGTACACGTGCTTTCCGGCTTCAAGCGCGGCCAATGTCAGATAGCAGTGCGCATGCTCCGGCGTCGCGACGAGTACGTAGTCCACGTCGTTCATGGCCAGCACTTCGCGATAGTCCTGCGTGACCTTCGTGTCGCCCGCGCCGGCTTCCTTCAGCTTTCGGCTGAATTGCTCGGCGTGCGCCTTATACACGTCGCACGTCGCGAGAAATCCCAAATTCTCTTCTTCCCGTAAAGCGATTAACGCGCCCAAATGCGCGCTCGCCATGCCTCCACAACCGATAAACGCCATGTTTAGCCGGTCGTTCGCGCCGATGACGCGCGCATAGCTCTTCGCGGACAGCGTCGCGGCCCCCGCGGCAACAGCCGTCGTCTTGATGAAACTGCGTCGGGACACAGGATTGTTACTTTCCATTGAAATCAAACCTTTCATGCGGCTAATTGGCCCATATACCCCTCGCATATTATTGCGCGCAATTCCGGACGATACAAGGGTGACTGTTTGGGGGAGTTTTTTCAGGCAGGATTGGGTTGCAAACCGCCTCTCAATAACGCTCATACGACAGGAAGACAACCTGCACCGGAATTGTCCGGAAAGAATGTGGCAATTCCAGAATTGGCGAGCGCCGTTCGCCCCGCGAGGATCACCTTCCTGCCATGGTGTCACATTCCTGGGCACAGAAACGTCTACTAAGCAAGAGGATTCGGGAGGGCAAGTTTGAAACCCGGTGATGGGTGTACTCGTTCTTGAATCACCACAGGAAGTGGCAAAAATCGCCAACTTTTGTTTGAACAACACGCTAGATTTGGAGAAACACCAGACAGTGATTTCCGGAAGAAGTGCTCGCGATTTACGGAAGTGCCAGTCCTGACCTAGTTTACCATTTCTTTGATCGTTTGGCATTCGGATTGCTCATTTCTGTGTAAGCAAGTCTTGGCTCAATAACCCAGCGGATTCCACACGAATCGGAATGTTTAATGCTGACACTCCGCGTGAAACAACATTCCAAACAGGGGAATGAAAGGCAAAGCAGACGCATGAAAATGTTGCACAATTCGCGTCGGGTCAATTCCTTTCGTCGCCTCCCCAGTGAGCCTCCATCGCGTGAATGGCGTCTCACACTACCCATCGCCTGGCTCAGTGCCGAGCTCACTGCAATTGCGAGTTTACTCACAAGAAGACGCGTAGCCATTGCCTGCGCGGCGACCCTTCTATTCTCAGTGAGCATGTGCGCGGGGATGGCCATACGTGCGGGCGTATTCAGTGGCACGCGGGTACTCGTGTTTCCGGAGGCAACCCGCGTGGGCCAACTCTACACGCGGCCGACAACGTTGACGGGGGGCCAGGACTCCATACGGGCGAACGAGGGGTGGACCTATGTGGGCGTTGCGCGGGGACGTGTTGTACTTCCTGCGAGTACGGAGTTGATGCTTCGCGTCCGGCAGCGCGATTTGTCCTTCCTCAGGGGGATGAGCGCCGACGCGTTCTGGATGCTTGACTGCGCGGGACTGGGACTAACAGACCAAGAGGCCGAGTCGCTCAAGTTCTCCGCACAACTACACGCCCTGAATCTCGCGCGCAATCCCGCCTTGACGGATCGGTGCCTTGCTCACCTAACCGGGCACGAATCCCTCGAATGGCTGTGCCTGGACGGAACAGCCGTTTCGCGCGACGTCGTGTCCGCGAACGCATTGGGCAGAAGGCCGAACCTGACGTTCTTCAGTGCAAACGGCTCTCGCTTCGAGAACGGTGGTGTCGTTCATCTGCTTGAGTGCTCGAAGCTGCGCGTCTTGCAGCTTGACCGGACCATGCTGACCAAGGCAGGGACGCCCAATCTAAGGTACTTCCGGAATCTGGAGACGTTGAGCCTAGCCGATACGCGTGTCGGGAACAAAGTGGTTTGGAGCCTTTGGAACATGTCAAAGCTTCAGAACCTCAACTTGAGCGGCACATTGACCAAGGACGCCGACCTTCACTATTTGCCAATGCTCCCCCGAATTCGCTTCCTGAATCTCGACCGCACCGAGGTGACCAATGCTTGCGTAAGCTCACTGCTCGCATGCAGGCGACTTGAGCAAGTCTCCGTAAACGGGACTGGAATCACTGCCGTTGGGTTGCCTGGGAAGCACCAGCGGACCCAGCCGCGAATCGTAAATGCGCGCGACGGAGAGACGCAGCCGAGAGACTTGGGCTCTATTTCCCGCCAAATCGCCGAGTCCATATGACGCTTCCGCACAATCAGCGGAATTGCGTCGAGGGGCGAACGCAGCAATGTGGCAAGAGTGTACCTCCGAAAAGCGTGATGGCGGCGCTAAATCGAGAAGGCTGTAGTTGTATCGCCGCGTTGCAGGCTACATTCCGTGGCGAGGGGACGTTGGTGCGCTGAAGGCTGAGAGCCGGCAAAATGCCGGCGGTACGAAATGCAGGATGCCAACGGTCCAAGATTGCGGGCGCGAGGCACGTTGCAAGGAGTGCTGTGCGCATAATTTACACTTCCCGCCCTTCTGACGCACCCCGTGTTGCATGATGCACTTGTCTTAATGCGACTGTCATCCATATACTTAATGTAGCGTCCGGAGTGTAGGTACCGGACATACGTTGGTTTGACAGAACATGAGAAGGGAAAAGCATGAAGCATCTGACCCTCATTGCGATGGTGGCGCTTTTTGCGCTTGTAGGGTGTGAGAAAGCACCTCCGCCACCCCCACCGGCGCCGCCACCTCCGCCGAAGACGGCTGATGAACTCTATAACAAGGTCATGACTGTGATCGGGCCTTCGATTGTAGGTAATGCCGCGATGGGACCGGTTCTTGCAGAGGGGTTGAAGAATGAACTCAGCACACTGAAAGCGGAAGTCAACGGAGCGAAGGCGCAACAGCGGGTGGCAGACGACCTGATAACTCGCCTGAAAGATGCCAGAGGCGCGGAAAATTGGGACTTGGTCCTCAATTTGTGCGCTGGATTGGATGTCCTTGAGCCCGGAGGGCCGCGAACTTCCAACTATCGTGAGCAAGCGTTGGCGGAAAAGGCCAGGCCCATAGTGACCGTGAAGGGATTCTTCGAGCAGGACGGGGTAACGAACGTCTTTATGGACGTATATGTGCCTACGACCGGGAAGAGCGAGAGCGTCAAGAGGCGCGAAGGCGAGGAGTTTTTCGGGTTGGTGCTGGAGCGAATCGTCG
>JBAZRU010000076.1:0-15713 GCA_041662805.1 Candidatus Hydrogenedentales bacterium
CGGTCGAAGGAGAGCGGCAATTTTGCGCACACGCCGGTATTCTCGCAGGACAAGGGCCTGGTTCTGTATAGCGAGGATTGGCAGAACGTGTTTACCGACAGTGCGTATTTGCAGTCGGTGGCGATTGCGGACTTCGACGTGATGATCGCCTACAGCGATGGTTTCGAAGCGGACCAGCGGCTGCAGGTGGCCGGCAATCAGATGATGCCGGTTCCCACGCGGGGGGGGACGCGGTTGCTTTATCTGCGGGATGTGGGCGGCGTGATGCACTTGATGGCGACGACGCTTGAGGTTGCGCGGGCGATTGGCGGGACGCAGTTTGGCGACAACGACGTGCTCGTGACGGCGCAGCAAACGGCGGCGGACGGGAGCGGCACGTCGGTCCTTCTCGCCGAAGGCACAGCGGTCGATTTTCCCACGGGCGAGCCGCAGGAGATCCAAATTGAGACGCCTGTCGATCCGGTGGAGACGGCGCAGTTGCCGGATGCGGTCGACGCGATTCCTGTCGTGAGGACCTTCGGTCCGGACGGCACGACGTTCAGTCCGCCGCTGTCCGTGACGGTGAGTTACACGGACGCGGAAGTCGCAGGGTTGGACGAGCCGAACCTGAAGATCTTCAAGTTCAACACGGGTTCCGGGAAGTTCGATATCGAGATTACGGACATTATCTCGCGCGACTTGGTCAACAACACGATAACGTTTGCGTTGGCGAGTTTTTCGACTTATGGCCTTGGGGCCGAGACGGACACGGATCAGGACGGGATCGTGGACGACACCGATCCGGACGACGACAATGACGGCGTGCTCGATGGCGCGGACCCGTATCCGTTGGATACCGATAACGACGGCGTGGACAACGCGTTGGACCAGGATGACGACAGCGATGGCATTGCTGATTTGGACGACACGTTGCCGTATGACACAGACAACGACGGCCAGAACAACGCGGTGGATTTGGATGACGACGGCGATGGGATTGCGGATCTTGTAGACACCATGCCG
This sequence comes from Candidatus Hydrogenedentales bacterium, assembly GCA_041662805.1. GTDB lineage: Bacteria > Hydrogenedentota > Hydrogenedentia > Hydrogenedentales > SLHB01 > JAIBAQ01. The sequence goes on from JBAZRU010000076.1 coordinate 1,003, forward strand.
TACGATACGGACAACGACGGGCTTATCAACGCTGTGGACACGGACGATGACGGGGATGGGCTTTCGGACGTGGACGAGGCTACCTACGGCACCAACCCGTTGGATCCGAATTCGAGATTGCCGGTGGATAGCGCGGCTGTGAAGGTCTTGTTAGGCGCGATTTTTGTTGGGTTGTTGGCGATGGCTGGCGTCAGGGCGCGGAGAAGCGCCAACCAGTAGCGGGGGGTGCTTGTAGAGTAGCAGCGATTCGAGGGCGGTGTCCTGAGGGGCGCCGCCCTTGGTGTTTTTTGGGGGTGGTGGTGGGTCGGGGGAAAGAGGTGGACGAAGTGGACGGCATGGACGCGAGAAATGAGAAGAGTAGGCGCAGACGAGGACGTCCGCGACACGACGATGCGTGGCGCACTGGGGAGCCAATCGGGAGATTGGCGTTCCCGGAAAAGAAGCTCTTAGGCCGATTGCGTGGGGGGTGCGGGGTCGTTGTTGGAGTCGATGTCGAGACTGCCCCAGTCTTCGTATTGGCGGCGTTCGAAGGCCATGGCGGGGGTCATGAAGAGGACACAGCCTGCGGGAAGCGCAAGCCAGACCCAGGCCAGGGGCTTCCAGATGTGGGCCAGGAGATCCGAGGGGGCCAGTTGTGTGCCGCCGCGGTTCATGTATTCGCCGAGGGGAATGGCCATCGCAAGGAAGAGCCCTATCGCAACGACCCACAGGCTCATTGTGAGGCACGCTTTCACAACGGCGGGCGTTTCACTGGAGCGCGATACCATGCGGCGGCCGCCGATGGCATCGAAGAGGAGCAGCGCGACAAATAGCGCGACACCCAGCATCAGGACCATGGCCGCAACGCAGGGGATCGCCGACAGCATGGCGTGGAGTGAGAAGGGACGGGGACGAAGCACGGTACGCCCCACCGTGTGGTAGATGGTGAGTCCTACCGCGACAAGCACGGGCGATCCAATCACGAGCAAGCTTAGCACCGCGGCCGTGAAGCGCGCGGCAAACCTCACCGGCGGCACACCGGCATAGTCATCCAATTCGGGAGCGGATATCGGAATGGGCAGGTGCGCCATGCGCTCCAGGGCAGGCACGGACGATTGGAGGTCGCTCCGTAGCGCGCCGGGATCGCCGAGGCGCTGCGCGGCACAGGCCACCGCCTGTTCCTCCGGTACGCCCGCACGGCTTTCCTCCGCGAACGCCGTCATCAGATGGCCAAGCAACTCTTCCCGCATCTTGTTTTTGCGCGGGACACTTGCGCGGATGGGGCGTACGATGCGTTCGACATGCACCCTAAGTGCTTTCATGAGGTGGCCTCCATGATGTTGCCGACTACTTGGGCAAAGGTTTGCCAGGTGCTTCGTTTGCGGGCCAGTTCTTTGCGGCCTTTCTCGGTCAGCGAGTAGATGCGACGGCGCGGGCCTCTGCGTTTTTCGCCGCCGGTCTCCCATTTGCCTCGGATGAGGCCTTCCTGTTCCAGACGGTATAAGGCCGGGTACAACGAGCCTTCTTTCAAGGTCAGGGAACCGGCTCCGCGCGCCTGGAAGCGTTTGAGGATTTCGTAGCCGTGGGCTTCGCCGGTTTCGAGGATGGAGAGGACCATGCCTTCGAGGTGTCCGCGCAAGAGGTCTCGTTCGATGTTATCCATGCCACTATTTAGACACATAGAGTATTAATTGTCAAGAAGATTTTTTAGGGAGGCGTGGCGGAACTGGATCTTAGAGGGACAAGCCGAGCATGGCCGGGGTGACCAGGGAGAGGGCGAACGTGGCGGCGATCATGAGGGCGATGCCGAAGATGGAGACTGCTCTGGCGAGTTGATTGTGCACGTTCTTCCCTTCGGTTTCGCGGGCGTCGCGAGCGAGCACGAGGGACACGAAGGTTGCGGGCATGAAGACGATGGAGAGGAGACCAATCAAGGCAACCTTGAGGGCAAACTTGGAGTCTGCTTTGTTGGCATGGTTGATTTCCGAATCTTCGACGATGTTGATCCATTCGACGTTGTAGAACGCGGCGTCGACGTTAAGCTGCCCCTTCTGCCACCAACGCTTCGGGGTTTCGTCCGGCTTGCGGTCTTTCCGGGCGGGAAGGATGGCGTGGGCGATTGTGAGCATGCACCACTCAAGCGAGCCGAGGTAGCCGACCTTCTCCCAGAGGAGCATGATTCCGTGATACATGGCGAACACAATCACCACAAGAAGCAGCGTGAAGCCCCAGTCGAGTTTGAGGTAGGGGTTGTAAGGGTCTCCAGGCAGACTGGCGATGTACGCCACGTTTTGCGCACCGGCGGCGGCGATGAGAGCGCCCATGAAGAACTGCGCGATCCAGAAGTACCACTGGTTGTTGTAGTTTGTGAATGCGATGAAACCGAAGCGCCGGATGAACGCGGTATTGTTACCGAAGAACGCGCCGCGTCCGCGGAATTCGGCCACGCGGATGGCGAACATGGTGGCCATGATGGCGACGCCGTTGAGGCTGAGGAATTGCCAGAGCCATGCGAGGGGGAAGGTGGACGATTCCGGGATGTCGGGGAAGTTGTACCACTGGCGGTGGAAGGGGAGGCTTCTCCACACAGCGACCGCATCGGAGAAGCCACCCTTTCGGGAGGCAATCGTGGCGATGTACAAGACCAACCCCACCGTGCCAACGATGAACATGGCAAGCCCGATGAACAAGACCTTCCTTGGGAAATTGCGCGGTACGTTCTTGGCTGGCTGGGAAATGACGAGTCCGATGATGCTGCCGACGAAGGAGATCGACAGGTAGGGGAACACGGGTTCCATGGGAGCTGCAAGGGGTGCGAGGAAGACTCCTTTGAGGAAATCGGAAAACGTCGTGCTGGAGCCGAGCAGGTAGGGGCGGCACACCATTTCGCCCGTCGCGAGTTCCCATGGATAGCCGTAGCGTCCGCCATACATCTCGGCGAGTTGCCAGACGGGTTGCGTGAGTACGACGACGAAGACGGCCAGGGCGGCGTACTGGGTGACTTGGTATCGGATATTTCGCCAAGCGCCGTTTCGCGACAAGTAGCCCTGCACGAGACCGTTGATGAGGATGCACCAGGCAATCGTGTGAATGGTCTCGACGGTGAAGCCGCGCTGGAACATGGGGATCAAGTACTTCCCCGCGCCGGGATTGTGCAGTTTGTGGAAGAAGTTGCCGAGCGCTCCGAGATAGCCTGTGGTGGACTCGCAGAGGAAGGCGAAGCAGAGGAGCAGAATGCCGCCCACGACTTGCTTGGTGACCAAGCTGGACACGGACCGTCCCGCTTGGAGGTGGTTGTGCATGCTGACCATGTTGCCGATCGAGGAGACGAGCAAGAAGAAGCCCGCGAGACCGCCGCAGAACGGGAATGCGACGAGCACGACGAAGTTGATGAGGGCCCTGTCTTCGAGGTAGATGAACAGCGTCTTGGAATCCAGGAAGTTCCCGACCATGTGCAGAAACAGCATGACGACGATCGCAATACCGCGGAGGAAATCAATACTTGCGAATCGTTTCATCGTGTGCTCACCGAAATGTCACCCCACCGCGGACTCGAACCCCTTCGAGCCGTTCCCCGTTCCGGCGGCCACGCTGCATGCTCAGTGGTTCCCATTCTCGTTCTGGGAAGCTTCGGTTGAGACACGAACTTCGCAATCCGGTACACTACGACCCCTTGGGGGGAGTTTTTCGAATGCGGCCCAACAACGGGCAGCGGCGGGGAGGATAGCATTCATGCGTCGTTCAGTGCACGGTATTCTTGCGATGGCGTTGCTGGCCGCCGGGTTTTTCGCGGCAGTTGCGGAGGACCTTGACGTTCCGCTGCAATCGGCGGGCGTGCAGGAACCGGCGGGGATGATGCGCGTGTACCTCCTGCGGCAGGTCGAACAAGCGACCCAACGGTGGCAGGGGGAATTCGAGAACTTGCATACGCCGTCGCCCGCGGACACGGACGAGGGGATGAACCGCCTCGCCTGGGACCCGGAGCGCGCGACGTTGCAGACGCCCGCGAACGTCGCGGCGTATCAGGCGCGGTTGCGAAGCGCCGTCGTGACCGCGATTGGCGGGCTGCCCGAACGGACGCCGCTGGAGGCGCAGATTACCGGCACGATACAGCGCCCGGGGTATCACATCGAGAAGGTCGTTTTTCAAAGCCAGCCGAAGCATTACGTCACGGGGCTGCTGTATCTGCCCGACGCGGACGCGTTCACAGCGCCGTATCCGGGTGTGCTGATTGCGTGCGGACACGCCTTCGAGGGGAAGGCCAGCGAGGCGCATCAGGCGATGGGCGCGCTCATGGCATTGAACGGGATGGCGGCATTCGTATTCGATCCCATCGAGCAGGGCGAGCGCATCCAGGGCGAGTATCCCGGCCATCTTGCGGGGCGCGACTTCACCACGTCGCGGCACACGTTGGTCGGCATGGGCAGCATCCTGTTGGGGCAAAGCGCCGCGCGCTTCGAGATCTGGGATGGCATGCGCGCCGTCGACTACCTGATGACACGTGTCGATATCGATCCGGCGCGAATCGGGTGCGCGGGTAACAGCGGAGGCGGCACGCAAACGGGCTATCTGATGGGATTGGACGACCGGATTCGATGCGCCGCACCGAGTTGCTGGCTCACGACAAAGCTACGGCTGTTGACAAATCCCGGCGCACAAGATTCGGAGCAGAATATTTTCGGTCAATTGTGGTTCGGCGTCGACGACGCGCATTGGATTTTGATGCGCGCGCCGTCGCCTGTGCTCGTCTGCGCGGCGGCGGGCGACAGTTACTTTTCCATCGAGGGGACGTGGGAAACGTTTCGCTATGCGAAGCGCCTTTACACGAACTTAGGCCTGCCCGAGCGCGTCGAGTTAGTCGAATCGAGCTCGCCGCACGGTTACCACATCACGCATCGCGAGGCGACGGCGCGCTGGATGTCGCGTTGGTTGTTGGGCAAGGACCGGGTGATCGTGGAGCCGAAGATCGAGTTTCTTCCCGAAGAAGAACTCCGCTGCGTGCCCGATGGGAAGGTGATGTCCTTGCCGGGAGCGAGGTCCGTTTACGACCTCAACGCGGAGTACGCTGCCATGTTGGCGCAGCAGCGCCCGGCGGCGCGGGCGTCCGGCGACAGGGCGGGGTTGATAGCCGACGCGCGGCGCTTGGCTGGCATCCGGCCATTGTCCGAATTGCCGAAACCGCGCGTGGAGTCCTGTGGCATTGTCGAGCAAACCGGCTACCGTATCGAGAAGCTCGCGATCGTGCCGGAGGACGGCGTTGTGTTGCCTGCGTTGTTGTTCCAGCCCGAATCGCCTGCGCCGGGCCGGGTCGTGCTGTATCTTCATGACCAGGGCAAAGCGGCCGATGCGAATCCGGGCGGTCCCATCGAAGAGCGCGTGCGCGCGGGCGAGACGGTGTTGGCCGTGGATTTGCGGGGGATGGGGCAAACGCGCGCGAGCGACACGGACGCTTACTACACGCACAGTTGGCAGGATGCGTACACCGCGTATTTGCTGGGGCGGTCGTATGTAGGGATGCGCGCGGAGGATGTGTTGGTGTGCGCGCGGTACGCGGCGGAGCGCGTGACAAGCGATCAGCTGCAGCCGGTGATGCTGGTGGCCGTGGGTAACGTGGGCATACCCGCGTTGCACGCGGCGGCGCTGGAGCCGGACCTTTTCCAAAGCGTGGCGATCTCGCGGATGCTCGTGTCGTGGTCGAACGTCATCGAGAAGCGGCTAAGCAAGGATTTGATGGCAAGCATGGTGCATGGCGTGTTGGCGCGGTATGACCTGCCGGATTTGGTGGCGAGCTTGGGCGAGAAGATTGTGGTTGCGGAGCCCGTGGATGCCATGGGGGAAGACGTTGCGGCGGCGCGGTGACGAACACGGACGGACCACGGACCGGCACGGACGAACACGGACACAAGCGCAACGCAGATGAGACGCAGCAAAAAGAGGCTCAACCGCCGATGCATGCCGATGAACACAGCGCGGCAGAGCCGCAACCAAAAGCAGGAACAATGTCAGGCGCAAAGATAAGATCGCGGAGAAGAACAGAGATTGAACTTCTGCGAAAGAGACGAGGAAGTTAGCAGATAGTAGTACAGAAAGACGAGACTTACCTTGTGGATGTTGCCAGCGAGGCGGGGAGTTTGAAGTGGACGTTTTCGGTGATGATTTCGCTTTCCTCGACTTCGATGGGGCCGCGCGCGCGGAAGTAGGCGATGACGCCTTGGACGAGGGTCTCCGGGGCGGAGGCTCCCGCGGTGAGCAGGATTGTGTTGACGCCTTCGAACCATTCGTCTTCGAGCATGTCCGCGGTGCTGATGAGATGGGCGGGTTTGCCTTTGACGTGGCAGATTTCGGCGAGGCGGTTCGAGTTGGCGCTTTCGCGGTCGCCGACCACGAGGACCAGATCCACCATCGGGGAGAGGGCGTTGACCGCGGCCTGGCGGTTGGTGGTGGCATAACAGATATCGGCCTTCGGAGGGCCCTGGATTTTCGGGAACTTCTTGCGCAGGGCGGTAATGACGCGGTCGCAGTCTTCGACGCTCAAGGTTGTTTGCGTGATGTACGAGATATGGTCGGGATCGGGGACTTCAAGCCGCTCGACGTCTTCGTCGGTGAACACGAGGCGGATGTTCTTGGGGGCCCATCCCATGGTTCCGACGGTTTCGTCGTGGCCGTCTTCGCCGACCAAGATAATGGTGAAGTTTTTGGATGCGAAGCGGCGGGCTTCGTTGTGGACTTTTTCGACGAGGGGGCACGTCGCGTCGATTACCTGCATCTGGTACTTGTCCGCGTGGGCGTAGCGGTCGGGGCTGACGCCGTGGGCGCTGAAGAGCAGGTGAGCGCCTTCCGGCACTTCCTGGATATCTTTAACGAAGACGGCCCCTTTTGCTTTCAAGTCGTTGACGACATGGGCATTGTGCACGATATCGTTCAGGACGTAGACGGGCGCGCCGTAGCGTTCGAGGGCCTGCTCGACGCAACGAATGGCACGTTCGACTCCCGCGCAGAACCCGCGGGGCCGGGCAAGAATGATCTTCATGGAACCTCCTGAATGCGTCTATCTTGCTCAACAGATGGCCGCGGAAGGGTATTCCTTGGCCGAACGATGTGGGGGAATCCTACCACATTCCCGACGCGAGCCGTGTTTTGCGTCGGTTGGCGCGCAAATGCTATACTCTGCCTCGATTATCCCACGAGCCAGAGCGGGTACTAGGACCAGGGGGACCGCCCGCAAAGCCATACTTAGGAGGACTCACCCCATGCCATTAGTACCCATGCGACAGATTCTGGACGAGGCCGCGAAGGGCGGTTACGGCGTCGGCGCGTTCAACGTGAACAACATGGAACAGATTCAGGCGATCATGGAAGCGGCGAACGAGACGAGCAGCCCCGTGATTATTCAGGCCAGCCGCGGCGCCCTGAAGTACAGCCGGATGATCTATCTCAAGAAGCTCATGGAAGCGGCAGCCATCGAATATCCGAATATTCCGGTATCGATGCACCTCGACCATGGCAACAGCATCAAGACGTGTCAGGAAGCCATCGACCTCGGGTTTACGAGCGTCATGATGGATGGGTCGCTTGGGGAAGACGGCAAGACGCCGAATTCCTACGAGAAGAACGTCGAAGTGACGAAGGCGGTCGTCGACCTTGCGCACAAGTACGGCGTGACGGTTGAAGGCGAGTTGGGTTGCCTGGGCGGTATCGAAGACGGGCACGGCGCGGGACTTTCCGCCGAAGAAGTCAACGACCACTTGAGGGACCCGGCGCAGGCGGAAGACTTCGTGAAGCAGACGGGCGTGGACGCGCTTGCCGTCGCGATTGGCACGAGCCACGGCGCGTACAAGTCGGGCCGCATCGATCCGAAGACGGGCGAAGTGTTGCCTCCGGCGCTGGCGATGGATCGCATTCACGAGATCCACAAGCGCATGCCGAATTGCCACATGGTTATGCACGGTTCGTCGAGCGTTCCGAAGGAACTCGTCGATGTGATCAATCAGTACGGCGGAAAGATGCCGGGGACGTTCGGTATTCCGGTAGCGCAGATTCAGGACGGTATCCGTCACGGCGTGCGCAAGATCAACGTGGACACGGACAGCCGTTTGGCCATGACGGGCGCGGTGCGCAAGGTGTTCTTCGAGACGCCGGCGAAGTTCGACCCGCGTGATTGGCTTGCCCCCGCGCGCGAAGCCGCGAAGCAGGTGTACCTCGATCGCATGAAGGCCTTCGGACAGGCCGGGCATGCGGCGGATTACAAGCAGATGTCGCTGGATGATATGAAGGCGATCTACGCGAAGGGTTAGTCGATAGCGCCGCGATGGCGATTTGGTTTTTGAGCACCCCCGGATTCGTCCGGGGGTGCCTCTGTTTTGGGCCGAAGAGCCGGCTGGAAGCCAGCGGTACAAGAGACAGGCGATTGGAGCAAAGAGCCGGCTGGAAGCCAGCGGTACAGCAGAGAATGCGAATGCGAATGCGCGAGTAACCGTTATTTCGCGAGCACGCCTTTGAGCCAGGCGAATGCCTTTTCCTGCATGTCGCTGTTGAACTCGTGGGGGCCGTCGAAGAAGACGCCTTCGTAGTGGTCGCGGCTTCCCGCCTTCTCGTAGATTCGCTCGACCTTCGCGACGGCGTCTTGCGCGGCCTTGAGCGGATAGAGGAGGTCCTGGAGGCCGTTAATCGTCATGAGGTGACCGGGAAGGTGCAGCCCGGCGAGGTCGGGCCAGTCGAGGCTGGCATAGAGACCGGGCACGAGTTTGGTGAAGCCTATGCCGTTTCGGACGTTGTTGCGGAGCATCTGCGAATACTCGGCCATCCAGCACACGGACACGGATGCGCGAACGGCTTCGTGCAACGCGCCGAGGAAGATCGAACGCACGCAGCCGAGGCTGAGTCCGATGCAGCCGACGCGATTCGCGTCTACCTCGGGCCGGGTCAGGAAGTAATCGGTGACGCGGATGTCGTCCCACATGTTGATGCCGGACCACGTCGCGCCGGCGGCCAGCGCGGTGCGCGAGACGAGTTCTTCGTGGGCCCAGGAGCGCGCGTTGAATTCCTGAATGTCCGTTGGGGTCACGTCGAGCGTTCGCTTGGCGATGCGTTCGGGGTCGGCGTCGAGATAGAGGCCGCGCTCGCCCCAATGCATCATGTCGGAGACGATGACGACATAGCCGCGCCGCGCCAGTTCATCGGCCAGACTGCGTCCGCCGTAGTAGGTGTGCTTGAACTCGGTCAATGCAGGGTGTTCGGGTTGGACGTCGACGAGCTTTTCTTTGCCCCAGAAGTAGAAGCCGCCGTGATCGTGAAGGGCGACCATGGCGGGCGCGGGTTTCTTGAGGCCTTTGGGAATCAACACGTAAACGGGAACGCGGATGAGAGGCGTTGTATTGATTAGTACGCGTTCGCGGATGTGGGTACCGCAGTCGACGATTTCGACGACCTCCGGGTTCGGATCGCACGCGGGCGGCTGGTAGTGGAAATCGGAGAGGACGGTCGAGCGGGCTTCGTTGGCCCATGCGTTGATGTCCGTGTAGTTGTCGTTGAGGAAACTCATCGAGGGCCGGGTGGTTGCTGCGAGCTTCTCAAAGAAAGTCCAATGGGAACCGAGGTCGGGGAGCGGGGCGCTTTGCGTGCCGGGGAGGGGCGGGCCTTGCGGCGCTTCTGCTGCCGAGGCGCCTGTGAGTGCAGCCGTTGTTCCTACGGAGGTCATGGCAATGAATTCCCGTCGGTTCATGGTTGGTGGTTCCTCGTGTTGTTTCTCTCGGGGGTTTAGGTATACCGCGAGCGGAGGGGATTGGCAACAGGAAAGATCGGTTGGCGGTAATGGAAGCGGTGGGGAAAGTGGACAAAGTGATCGTTGTGACCAAAGTGGAAGCGGAAACTTACGGGCGCTGTGGGGGATAGTACAATAGTTGAAAAACGTGGGGGAGGAAGGAAGGGTAGAGATATGCGTTCACAGCCAATGAGAAGCGCTGCGTTTGGTCGCGTGGTTTGTGTGCTGGGTGTTGTGGCCGCGAGCGCCGCGGCGTATGCGGGGGCGCAGGCGGTTCCGCTTACGGCCTCGCCCGATACGGTGACCTTTTCACGGATGGACGATTCCGCCGAGATACGATTGATGTCGGGAGATGCGCCCTTGGCGTCGGAGGCGGTCAAGAGTGCGCGGATCATGATTGACGCCCGGGATTACTCAGAACAGTTCGTCATTACGCGGTCTTCGTCGGGTCCCGCAGTGGTGACGCTTCGTCCGAATCCCGCGACGGCGCAGGTGGGGAGTTTTTCGTTGCGGATTGCGACGACTTCCGGAGAGGTGAAGGTGTCCGTACTCGCGCCGTTCGATACGCTGCCGGACATGATTGAGAATCAGGCGAAGGCGAAGGGGATCACGGTGGAACAGCTCAAGCAGCAGTTGGGTATGACCAAGAGCTTCGGGCGAGATACCGTGTCTGTTCTTTTGCCCGAGTCTTTTCCCGAAGGGCATGTCTTCAAGCTTTCATTCTCAAGCGGGAACGACAGCGAGTTTACGTGGAGTGTCGATGGAGATGTGGTGCAACAAGGCGCCGGGAAGAGCGAGTTGTCGCATGTGTTTGAAAAGCCAGGCGAGCACGTATTGTCCTTGGTGGAGAAGAAGGGCAAAGGGACCGTGGCTTCGTGGGAAGGCGTACTGAACGTCGTTGCCGCGAAGCCGTTGGTTTGGAGCGTACCGGCTAAGACGGAGGTCACGGTGCCGGGTCCAGAAGGGTTCAAGAAGTACACGTGGCGTGTCGACAACGAAGTTGTGTCCAGCGCGCGCGTGTTGAAGCACACGTTTAAGGCGAAGGGGCAGAGTACGATCGAATGCCTCGCCGAGCAGCCCGAGCAAGGGAATCCCGCGGAGTTCAGGCGGCTAACGTGGGAGACGACGGTGAAGTAGGGACTCCGCGCGATTGCGCTATGCCTCGCGGCGGCAGGCGTGGACCATGACGTCGAGTTGTTGCAGGAATCGCGAGCGGTCGACTTTCGAGAAGGGCGCGGGGCCGCCGGTGTTGACGCCCTGCTCGCGCAAGTGCGACATAATCTCGCGTGTGGCGAGGACATCGCCGATGGATGCTTCGGTGAAGGGATGCCCTTTGGGGCCGAGCACGGCGGCGCCGTTTTTCAGACAGCGCGCGGCGAGGGGGATGTCGGTGGTGATCACGATGTCGTTGCGTTGCACGTGATCGACGATCCAGTCGTCGGCGGCGTCGAATCCATCGTCGACGATGACGAGTTTCAGCCAGTCCGCCTGGGGTATGCGCATATAGGAGTTGGCTACTAAGGTGACGTTCATGCCATAGCGTTTGGCGACGCGATTCACCTCGTCCTTTACGGGGCATCCGTCGGCGTCTACGTAGATGTGGACCATCGCGCGTCCCTTCTCGCGTTAATTCTGACAAAACGGCAAGAGATGAGTTCTGATATGCCAACAATGGTCTTCTATGTCAAGGGAATTCATTGTTCTTGGCATTACTCCATGGGCATTGCCAACTGTTCAGTGGGCACGATATCGGATGCACGTGCCGAAAGTCGACTTGATCGTCTTCCCAATCGAATATGCGTTGACAGAAAAACAAATGACTCCTATACTTGCTATTGCGAGGGAGAATGTGAAGCGCTGGCATGGACACCCAACACCATCGGGGAGGCGTAGTCCATGACGCAAGGTTGCATATCAGACGTCCGCGGAAAAGTGTGGTCACTCGAGCATGTGGCGACACTTCCAACCACCTTGGTTCGAATCCTTTCCATTATCCAGGATGAATCAACCACAGCGCTCGATTTGGCGGAAGAGATTTCGCACGATCCCGCGCTGGCACTGAAAGTACTCGGGGCAGTCAACTCGAGTTACTACGGATTTCACCGCCAGATCAGCACTATTTCCGACGCAGTAGTCATCCTTGGATTCGAGGAGGTGGAGCGATTGTCGCTCGCGATATCGGTAATCAATATTTTCGATCGCGACCGGGACAATGCGCGCGCGCTGCACATGCTTTGGCGGCACAGCATGGCGTGTTCGGTGGCCGCATCGGGCATCGAGGCGCACTATCGAACGAGACGTCCGGGAGTGAATGGAGCCCACGTTGCCGCGTTGCTTCACGACATAGGCAAAGCGGTAATTGCGCAGTATTTCCCCGAGGCCGTAAGGCCGATCGTGCGACTGGTTCAAGAGGACGGCCTACCGGTATGCGAGGCAGAGCGGGAGATTCTCGAGGGATGCACGCACTGCGACATCGGTGCGTGGATAGCAGATCGATGGGGACTCCCGCCGAGCCTCGTAGAAGCGATTGCCATGCACCACTCGCCGGAGTTGGTGCCCGCGGAGCACTTGCACACACACATTACGCACGCCGCCAATGTATTGTGCAATGAGGCGGGGATCGACCCGCGAACGGCGAATATTCTGCCGGTGGATGATCTGTTGCAGAATCACATCATGGCCCGGTTGGATCGGCAGCGCGGGCTGATCGGGGCAATGGCCGCAGGAAGCGTGTATTAGCCCGCATATTTCACCGGCGCGTGTCGCGGCGCTTACGTTCTGGTTGAACGAAGTGCGTCGCGCGGCTACGCTAATCGGTAATCGCGCCGATTCGGGGGAATTTTCAGCGTGATCCCACTTTTCGCGAGCGCGTTCAAAGGAGTAAAGCATGGTTAGCCGAATTGTGGTTACAGGCGTGATGTGTCTGTCGGTCATGGCGATGACGAATGGATGTGCAAGCATGGGCAAGGCTGCGGGTGACGCAAAGGGTGTCGAGGGCAAGGTGCTTTTTCTGAGCAAGTCTTCGGGGTTTGAGCACAGCGTGATCAAGTGGAACGACAAGCAGGTGAGTCACGTCGATACGGTGCTGAAGCCGCTGTTCGAAGGCATGGGGATGACGTACGAGTCGACGAAGGACGCGGGGACGATCAACGCGGAGAATCTGAAGAAGTACAAGCTGGTGATCATGTACACGTCGGCGGACTTGACGCAGAAAGGCGAGGACGGCAATCCGCCGATGGGGCCTAACGGCGTTGCGGAGCTGAAGGCGTGGATCGAGAACGGCGGGGCTTTGTTGGGTCTCCATAGCACGACGGACTCGTTTCACACGCCGGAAGGCGGAGCGGTGACGCCGTTCTTGACGATGCTGGGAGCGGAGTTCAAAGGGCACGGCAAGCAGTTCGCGGGCACGGTGAAGGTCGTCGATCCGGAGAATCCGGCGATGGCGCGTTTCCCGAAGGATTGGAAGATCCAGGATGAGTGGTACACGTTCATCAACTTCAATCAGAAGGACATGCATGTGCTGGCGTTGCTTGATCCCGGCGAGGAGCGAAGCAAGCAGGAAATGTACAACGTGCCGGCGTACCCGATCGTGTGGTGCAGCCAGGTGGGCAAAGGGCGCGTGTACTTCAACGGGATGCGACATCGCGAAGATGTGTGGACCAATCCGGATTTCCAGAATGTCATGATGGACGCGGCGAAGTGGGTGATGGGCGAAGGCGCGGCGAAGAACGAGCCCAACTTCGACAAGGTTGTGCCCACGAAGTAAGGCGGATTGCGCAATGAAGAGCCCTATGCGGCGCACGCCCCGAGGGGGTGTGCGCCGCATTTCGTTGTTGCGAGACTGTGCTAGAATGAGGGTGTGAGAAGGCCGGAAGCTTGGAGAAGCAACCGATGTCTACGCGTTATCTGGCAGCGGAGTTCTGTCTGGCGGCAATTCTTGTATCGCTGGGCGTGTTTCATGTGCTCTACACGACCGACCGTCTGCCCATGACGGTGGCCGAGGCGAACGCGCTCGTGCGCAACGGACTCAAGTATGGAGACTGGGACGACGTACGGCGTGGAGTTCGAAAGGGAGCCGAACCTGACGGGTTTTCCGGGTCTTCGCCGCACACGTGTCTGTTGTGCATGGCTGTAATGCAAGGGGATCTGGAGACGGTTCGATTGGTTCGCGACACGATCGTCGAAAAGGAGGGGGAGCAATTCTGGGCCGAACATAGGGGCATAGTCGTGACGGCCATTAAGCGGGCCGATACGGAAATGGTCTCAATCCTCTTGAAGGGCGGGGGTGCGTCCAAATCGGTCTGGAACCAGAAGTCGCCGTTGCACGTAGCCATCGAAAGCGGCTCGGAGGCCATTGTTTGGGCTATGCTGGAACACGACACCCCGTCAGAAGTCGTCGATGCGAGTTGGCTCGCGGCCATCAAGGATCCCGCGGAAGCAGCAACGATGCTCAGACTCCTGAAGCACTATAACGTGAAGTTCTACGAGTACTATCCCTATTGCTGAGAACGCAAAACCACGGGGGGGAGATGCAATGAGGGCCGATCCGAGGACAGCGACGGAAGTGCGGGCCACGCTCGACCGTTTCGCGGGAGCGTATGAGCGGCGCGACATGGACGCGGTGATGGGCATGGTTGCTTGCGACCCCGATGTGGTGGTGCTGGGCTCGGGCTCGGACGAGCGGCGCGTCGGGCCGGTGCAGGTGCGCGAACAGATCGAACGCGATTGGCAGCAGTCGGACGCGGCGTCGTTCGAGTACGGGTGGATGCAGATCTCGGCCTCCGGCTCGGTGGCGTGGGTTGCGTGCGACTTGACGTTTCTTGCGACCATCGAAGGGGAGACGGACCATTTTCCGGGCCGGCTGACGGTGGTGCTGGAGAAGCGCGATGGGGATTGGCTCATCGTGTTGTGGCACTTTGCGATTCCTCCAGCGGAACAGGCGGTGGGCGAGAGCTTCCCCAACTAACGGCGG
>JBAZRU010000077.1:0-15663 GCA_041662805.1 Candidatus Hydrogenedentales bacterium
CTTGAACGCACGTAATCCGCGCCCCCCCGGTCTGGCAACGTACTTCCTCTATCCGTGATTGTGCAATATCAATTGCTCGTCACGCTTCACAGTATATGAAATGCTAGTCTTTGAGCAACGCCGGCTCCCCACGTGTAGTAATACCATCCTGCCATACCGGCGCCAAGAGGATGTTTACCGTCGTGAGGCCTTCCCCTGCGGTAATGCGCACCACGAGACGCCTAACGCCACCATTGGTCTTCTCAGGCGCTATCCGCCCGCCCGATTCCGAAACAAAAACAGCCCCTTTCGGTTCGAGGATGCTTGCCCGCATCTCTTTTCCGTCCAGCCGCAAGACCGCCGTTCCATCGGCCCCCGGCTCAATCGCCGCGTCGGTCGTCATCCCCCAGAGGATTTCGCAAGGTTTCCCCAACTCAAACCGGTCGCGGATGACCACTCCGCGCCGATGGTCTACCAGCGCCACGTCCCGGACAACCTTGTCGGCGAACCCTCTGTATGCATACGTCAGGTCGATAGTCACCCGCGCTCGGTCGGCCTGCGACGTGAAATCGAGAACGCTCGCAACCCCTTCCTCGTATTGCCCAGTCCCGCCAAGCATCGGCACGTTGTGGCTTGCCGAACCCATCCGGTAATACTGCCAGCGCTTTCCGCCCTTCTTCTTGTCCCAGTATCCAGGCAAGTTGTAGTCGTCCGACCCAAGGTCGCGCGCCCACCGCACACCCAAGGCGTCCATCTCGAAATTGCCTAGATCGAGGTGACCGTGGTTGACTTGGTTATACCCGCCTTTCACCCCCACGAACAGCGCGTTTGGATCATCCCACGCGCTTCGCATGACGACGATATCAACCGGGCTTCGGAAGTGCCGGTCAAGTTCGCGCGCTGCCGGGGACTCGCCGGAGGGCGGGACATACCAAATCAGATGCTCGACGCCCGCATCGCCGCCTCTTGCCAACACCGCGTGCTCCGCGTCGCTGATGGCGGAATCGCCGTACTTCTTTGCCAGCCAGAACATGCATGGCATCGCCTTGCGCATGCTCCGCTCACCGCTGTCCGCGTAGTTCAGCAACAGCCCCGTGGGTCCGGTGGTGTATGTCGGAAAGAATCCCGTGGCGCGCAACCCCGGCGTATCCGAAAGTCCGAAGTCCGTGCCCAAAGCGGTGTCCATCGCGCACAGTCCAAACGCGGTGTACCGGGTCGCATAATGCCAATACCCTGGACCTTCCATCCATGCGCCGTCTGGGTCGTATGCGTGGAGCGCCTTCGGCAACGAAGCCACCGCGTGCGGGACGATGAATTGCGCGTAGCCGGGGTCCGTTTCGGCGATGGCCAGTGCGCCGGCCGTAAGGCCGCTGTTGCATACCTGATTCCAATTAAACTCCGAGATGGTCCACCAGCCTCCCTTTTCATAGACCGCGATTCCAGGCTTTAACCCCTTTTCGATTAGCGCGGTCTTGATCGTCGCCCGCGATGCCTCCGAGAGAAACGCAAACAACCAGTCGTATCCCACTCCGACGGCGTTCGACATTTCCGCCGTGTCGAGAAAGTGCGACGGATTCCAGTCGGGAAACGCGCATACGGTCAGCAGGTTTGCTTCCGCCGCGCGCGCATAGCGCTCATCGTCCGTCCAACGCCATGCGAGGGCGAGCAAGGTTACCCGGCGAAGGCACTCCCTGCTTACGCTGAGTAGCCGAGGCCCAGAGAGCTTGTGTTCAAGCGGCTTCAGGTCGATTGCCTTATCCGCCTGACTCTTCACGGCGTCCGCGTAACCGCGCAACGTCGCGTCGGTCTTGTAGGCCTCCTTCAGCGCAGCCAAACCCTCGTCCAGCAACATCAACCGGGGATGCTCCGGCTTCAACGTCTTCAATACCGTTGCCGAATCGATGTCCGCCGCACCGGCCCCAACAGCCCATCCCCCCGCGAGCACCACCAATAGCAACAACCGCAACAATCCCAGTCTTGCGCACATCGGCTCATCTCCCCGGTCACGAGTCATTCCATTCTCCGCTTCCCAATCTTACCACTAACCAACTCCAGCCTCCCTTCGGAGGTTGCACCACCTCGCATTCTCCCCAAGCCTTCCATCTCTTGGGTTCACGTGCCTCCATGTGCCTCCGTGTGCGCCCATACGCGCCCATGCGCGTCCGTGCGCGTCCGTGCTCGTCCGTGCTCGTCCGTGCTCGTCCACGTCGGTGGATACCCCCCAGAATTCGCTTGTCTCCCGGTGCAACTCTTGGCCCGGAAAAGGGATACACTCACCAGTGACAGTCTGTGCCATGCCGGGCATGTGGCTCGAGGCGCGGCACGCCAAGGTCCCCCCGGTTGGACAACGGCCACATTGGTCCTTGTTCTGGTGGATGCCAAATCCATAGAATCGCGCGAATGGTTAGGGGTTTACACATAAGGGGGAAGGCACGCGCCGTCCTCGTAGCAATCGCGTTTGTGTACGGCGCAGCCGCACAGACGTACCCGTCGCTTACCGTGGAGATAAGCGCCGACCATCCCCTGTTCCTATTCTCCGTCCCTCCCAGCGGCGCACTCGACGGTGCCTCGTATGCCCAGCAAGTGGCCTCTTTCTGGGGTGCCTTGCCTGAATCGTTGAGGCCCTACTCCGTGCTGTCCGTGTTCGTGGACACGCCCGACCCTGCCGCCCGCGACCAAGTCGTGCGGACTACTCTGCAATCCCTACAACAGGCGGAAATTCCCGTTGCCCTTCAACTCTCCGATGCCGACCCCATGCGCGTCTTCCCGATTGCCTTGGTTGAGGAACTACTTGCGGCATACCCATGCATTAAAGGAGTCCTCGTCGCCGACCTCGATTTCAATTTCTACGACAGGTTTGGAGGCGGCGGCGATTTCGGCGTTCCCCCTCCGGCCCGCTGGCTCACCGCAACCACCGAAGTGGCCGCGCGCAACGGCCGCTTCATCGCCGTACGGCTGGGCGGACTTCAATGGCTTCGCCTCATGAGCAACCCCGTGTACCGCCCGCTCTACGCCCAGTTTATTGCGTGCCGCGCCTTTGTTGTTCCCCTGGTCGGCACGGACAAAGGCGACACGATCCCACAGCAAGGCGCTCTCATGGGCATGTGGCTCGAAGGAGCTGCTGACCAATGGGGCGTGTCGGCGTCTTCGGCGTGGTATCGCCGCGCACGCTACCTTGAGCCCGGCGTGTTCGGACGGCGCACCGAAGCCGTTGAAATGCCTCCCAGGTTATACCGGGCAATGGTCCTGAATGGGGCCATGGGAGGGGCGGCGGTGTACGCGTTCGACGTCCCCGGCGACCTTTGGTTCGGCGAACATGCGAAGTACTGGCAGGAGGCGATTCAGCCGGCGCTTCGCGAAATTGTCCAGCAGGGCCTCATCGCCCGGCGCGAATTTGTTCAGAAAAAGGCTGCCGTTGCATGCCAGCTTGCCGTAGCCCCCACCCCCGCGGCGTTCCAAGCAAACCTGCTGGATGTAGACGGTGCGCGCAACCAAGGTCTGCTCATGCTCGGAGCATATGGAATGGCGCGCCCCGGGCAGATCGCAGAGCTGATCCCCAATAGCGGACGCCACTATTGGGTGCCACTGCTGTCGGTGTTCGCCCCCGCGGACGTGTCATCGATGTTTGGCCGAATCGTGCAGGCCGGTACCACGCCATCCGCGTCGGCATGGACGCAACTGCTCGATCAGTTTCACCAGCCCGACGGAGGTGGTACCGCGTTCATAACGCGCGTGGGCCGCGGGGTGTTTGTCATGAACACCCAGGAAAACCTCCTGGGAGAACAGACATTCGATGTTCCCAGCCTGCCCGCGCCCATCGTGGGGCTGGAAGCCGAACGGATTGATGGAGCCGTCGTACTGAAGTGGCCGTTCCGGGAAGGCGACGTCTCGTTCAAGATCTACAAGCGCCCATATCCCGCCGGCATATTCGAAGTTGTCGCCGAAGGCACCGACCGCCGCACGTGGACGGACCCCGCACCCAGCGCGGACGCCGCCTTCGCTTACGCCGTCACCGCGCTCACGAACGAGCAAGCCCCCTATTCCGGAGTCGTCAACTATGGCGACTTCCTCGCGTTCAGCACCGCCGAAAGCCGGATCGTCGAAGAGACCGTGATCAGCAACATCGCCCCGATGGCCAAAGGACAACCGCTCGAAGTCACGCCCGACACGCGCCCGAAGACGCAGGCGTGGTGGCCCAACACAGATGGGCTTCCGGAAGCGCACCTAGCCCTCGCGCTGGAAATCGCGGAACGCATCGAGCAATTGGACAAGGCATTCTGCGCCGAGGACCTGGATACCGTGCTCGACCTCTACACAACCGAATACCAGGACGCGCAGTGGTGGCGGTTTCAATACGTGAAGCGCGCGTTTCAATGGTTCTTCGAGCGCTACGGCGCATGCAAGATGGACCGGCAGATCCGGCAATGGGACTTCTCCACCTACGACACCTCGGGCCAAGTCCGAGTGCTTCTCTATTGCCGTTTCAGCGGAACGGCCATCAGCGATCCCTCCGGCCGCATCGGCCAAGTCCAAGCCTACTTCCCCTGCAACGAAACCGGCGAAGTCTGGTTCACCCTCTCCAAAAAAGAAGAACTCTGGCGCATCGAACGCACCGAACCCTCCCTCCCCAACATGGCCGAGCTCCTCGCCTTCTCTGCCGGCCCCTACGACAACCTCACACCCGGCCCCGACATCTACAAGAAATAGAAACGAACTTCCACCACGGATTTCGCGGATGGCACGGATGAAGAGACTGGAATCTCCTGTTGTTTCAAAGATAGGTCGCAAGGAATCTAGAATGAACCACTTCCACTTGGAGACAAGTCATCTCAGTTTTCGATGAGAGTTACGCCCCTTGAGCATCATAGTCCGTGCTCGTCCACGCTCGTCCATGTTGGTCCATGTTGGAATTGTTGACTAATCTTTGTCCCCGTCCTGTTCTTGCAGCTGTCTGGATTCAAGCTCGTACTTCGCCAATTCGCAGTGCTATCATGGATAGGTTCTCCCGTGTGCTGTAACGATGATGTATGGCAAGGAGGACGCGTGGTCTGACTCTATGCTGGAGGATGCTTCCATGAGGTTTGCGGCAATCGTATTCACGGCACTCGTCCTCGCGCTGTCGGCATCATCTCAAGAGAAGCCGAACCTGACAGGCAAGGTTATCGACGAAAACGAAGCCCCCTACGCGGGGGCCACGGTTTCTATCTACTCAGCCAGGCCAAAGGCGGGTGCCGGAGTGGTCTGCCCCACGTGCTACGCGGACTGCACCAAGCGGGCCGCCACGGACGCTTCGGGTTTGTTCACGATTCCTTCGCTGGACCCGGCGTTGCTGTTTCGCGTGTTGGTGACTGCCGAGAACTACAGTCCCCTCTCCTTGGACAACATCGACCCCGCGGAAGGTCCCGTGACGGCGAAGCTCGTCGAATTGGACCCCGCCCGGATGGAACCCGGCCATGTGGTGCGCGGCCGCGTGCTTGACCCGCGGGGCAAGCCGGTTGCTGGAGCGAAGATCGAACCCTTTGCCATACACAAGGGAAATAGCACGCAGTACGGCGGACTCAATGGGATAGACGCAATGGCGATCTCGAATGAAAAGGGCGAGTTTGCCATTACCAGCGATAGACAGGACCTCTCGGTGGGCATTCTGATCGATGCGGCTGGGCTGGCTAGGCGAATCTTCATGCACCTGGACGCAATGGAAACCACTCACAAACTCTCCATGACCTACGGTGCAACGGTCGCAGGTGCCGTCTTGTTAGACAAGAAGCCAGTGCCGGGTCTATTTATCGGGCTGGCACAGACGGATCGCGCGTGCGCGTCCTTCGTGGGGGAGTGGGTCGTTCAGACAAACAAGGAAGGACGCTTCGAATTCCCGAATATCGCTCCGAATTGCGAGTGCGTACTCTACAGTAAAATCGATTCTCCCGGACTTGCAGGCGCTATCCCTGAGAAAATCGTCGCCATCGGGGCCGACGACACCATTCTGGACTTGGGCGTACTGGAGGCGGTGCCAGGACATACTCTATCCGGTCGAGTCGTTTTGTCCGATGGAAAATCCGTCCCCCCCGGCACGTGCATCCGGATTACACGCGAACAGGCTTGGGATTGGAAACTGGTCCCCGTGGACGAGCAGGGCGCATTCGAAGCGCACAATCTGCCGCCGGAGCTATATGAAGTCAGTTGCACGATTTCCGACTACCACATGTCGGAGCAGAATCAGAGCCTGGACCCATTCGACCGGGCCAGACTGATAGGGATGCTCTCAGAGGATGTTGCGGACCTTACGCTTCTGATGGAACCAGGTGAATTAGAGAAGAGAGGAAGAGTCTCCGGAGACACCCAGCGCCGCACCCAACTGAAGTCGGAGCCGATTCGCGGCGCGAACGCGAAAGAATAGACTACTTTGACCAAATGCGGAGTCGACCGCGAGTCTGGGAAATTCGTATGAACACGACACGACGCTCCTTCCTAAAATCAGGAGTGCTACTCGCCGCCGCAGCGGCAGGGGAGTCTCTTGCCCAAGGCAAGACAGGCAAGCCTTGGAAGACTTCCGTTGGCCTTAACGGATTCATGTCCTCCGAGGGCCGCTTTCATCACTCCTATCCCATCTGGGAGATCTTGGACTTCACCAGCCGTGAAGGCTTCGACGGGGTCGAGTTGGTCGAGGGATGGCCCCACGGGGCGTATCCGAAATCGAACGAGGCCGAACGCATCGCCGCGCTGAAACGAATGTATGAAGCCTACGGCTTGCGCCCATACACCTTTCAAACGGGCAGCGCGGATGCATACGCCGCCGACCAAGCGCGCCGGGACGCATGGATCGCGCAGTTCTCAGAGCACGTGAATCTCGCCCGCAACCTCGGCTGCGACTTCATTGGGCATTGGCCCGGGGGAGATCTCGCCGGCAACGCAAATCTGGACGAGGCGATCACGCATTTGATTGCAAGCTATCGCGAAGCGGCCAAGCGTGCCGCCGATGCCGGCCTCTATTTCTCTTTTGAGATCGAGCCGCCTTTCGTCTTCAACACCTTCGAGACGCTCCAGCGAATTCTCGCCGAGGTAGACCATCCCGCGTGCAAGACCAACTTCGATCCCAGTCACTTCGACCTCATGTGGGAACGCAAAGGCAAACCCCACGAGATGTTGCAGAAGCTCGGTGTCCAACACATCGGCCACGTCCATCTCACCGACTGCGACGGGACATTGTTTGAGGGTACCTCGAAGCACCTCGCCTGCGGCGACGGCCATTGCGATATCCCCGCAGCCCTGAAAACGCTCTGGGACGGCGGTTACCGTGGGTGGATTATGAACGACGCCTGGATGATCGACGACGCCTACGACGCCTACCGGAAAGGCAAAGCGGCAATTGACGCAGCGCTGAAAGTCGGGGGAGCGGCAAATCCGGAACTGTGACTTTTCGACCCATGACGCCACCGGCCAATTTCGTATGCCTCTGTACTGCCGCTTCAGCGGCACGGCCGTCAGCGACCCCTCCGGCCGCGTCGGCCAGGAGAAGGACTACTTCCGTCGCAATGAGACGGGAGACAGAGTGATGACCCCGTCGCTTACTTCTCCAATGCGTCTAGCGAGCGCAGCCCCTCAATAAAATCCCTCGTCATCGGGAATGGCCCTGGATATGGCACAAATTCGACATGGCCATCCATGTACAACACGTGTCCTCCGTTGCCGTGAAGATCGGGACGTTCAATGAGGACAGGGATACTGTGGCAGACCCTATTGGACGCAGAGGGATCGCCTATGTCGTGAATAAAGAAACGCTCGACACCACATCTCATGATAAGCTGGGCATTCCACTCGTGCGGTAGTGGATAATTTTGGGGAATCTGCCCCTTGACTCTTCGACCGGCTTCTTCCAACTGCGCGATTCTTTGGCGAAATTCTTCGATTGTGCGAGGCATTTCCCGTTCGCGGGCTTCGAAGTCTTTGACATACTCCGGCCAGACGGTATCAACTTCTGGAACTGGTAGACCTTGCGGCATATATTGTTTGTATGCAGCAAGCCACGCTTGGGCCGAGCGATCATTCGCGAATACGCACCCCGTATACCAATAGCTATGATCGTCCACAACGGACGCCGGATCGGACGCTGCTTTCAGTTCCAGAGTCTTATGGTCGGGGTAGTATGGGGAGATCAAGCACACCGTGTCTTGAAGATGAGCAGGAATAACCTCATCGGGACGGAACATGACTCTGCCCGCGATCGGTGAGAGCGCTGGGTAGTTTTCGCCTCTTGCTTCACTGGAGTAGGAACGCAAAGCTGCCCACATCAGCTTCATGTTTTCCTCACATTCCATATTAAGGATGTACTGCCGCTCGAAGTGTACAGCGACGATAACAGCCGACGCCGATACGCCGAACAGGAGTACCCATCGGAAACGAGCACTGACCCGAATTTCTACCAGTCTTCGCACAACAAATCCGAGAGTACGCATAGCTGTTATCTCCTCCGTCTCCGTCCGCTGTGGAGTAGTCAAACGAGGACGCAGGTTGGGGACAACAGAAACGGAGGAGTGCACGGGGTGTGGAAGGAGACCGCATGGGCAGAGACGCCTGGAACTATAGATTCAGTGAAAAAGGAAGGAGCGGCGGGCCTTGGGAACCCGCCGCTCGGTGCGGGGAGTGTCTGAAACCTCATTCCGTGTATCTTGGCGCAAGAGGGTCACGGCTTGAGCGTATTTCCTGAAACCTTTGGGCTGCGGTCAAAGTGCCTCAGACGACTCAGCTTGAGGTGTGGACCAAATTAAGGCCTGGGCTGCGGAACGGACTTCATGGTGCGATGAAGTCCACGACCTGATCCACACACTTAGTTTCAGACACCAAGCGCAATATACCACAAGATATAGTGGCTGTCAAGAGGTTTCTATTGGGGCCTCCAAAATTATTCCCGCCCCCAAATCCCCTATAACCTGTGCCTGGCTAATCCATTTACGCAATCCATAGGACAGTGCCCGCAGATATTGGGTCTTGTGGCGGAGCTGCAATCGTGGAACCTGCGGTCTACATATAGTGCTACAAGGCGGAATCCCCCGCTCCCTGACCCTAATCTCGTCAAGAGCAAAACTGAGAAAAACCTCGAACTTCCCCCACAACCCTGTGCTCGCCGCGCCTTCACTCGAGCATCGACCACTAGCGCCTCTTCCCGCCAGGCATTCAGAGCCGAGAGAACCCCGTTTGCAGAAAGAAGCAAGGGAAGGCACCGTCCAGTCGCGCTAGGACAGCGACTCTTTTGCACACCCTGTTGCCCTCGGCAGTGGCGGCGGGAATATGAGATTTGACAACTGCGTTATGCGGATGACATTATCTCGCGTCTCTGGCTGGCAGTTCTCTTAAGGCCGGATTCATTGGTGGGGTAGCGTACGTCCGGTTATTTGACGGCTGTGAGCCCCGATTGTCACGACCCACGACCTGGTGGGGTAGGTTCATCTACAGGAGACTTAGACCATGGCTCATGTCGTAGCCGAGCCTTGCATCAAATGCAAGTACACCGACTGTGTCGCCGTATGCCCCGTGGACTGCTTTCACGAGGGCGCGAACATGTTGACCATCGATCCCGACGAGTGCATCGACTGCGGCGCTTGCGTCGACGAATGCCCGGTTCACGCCATCTATCCCGAGGAAGATTTGCCGGAAAAGTGGCAGCACTTCATCGCATTGAACAAAGAACTCGCAGCCGAATGGCCCGTGATCAACGAGACTCAGGCGTCGCTTCCAACCGCGGAAGAATTCAAAGACGTCGAGTCGAAGTTGGATCAACTGGAACGGTCCGCCGTACAGAAATAGCGCATCAGCGGAGGCCTGGATTCAGCAAGTATTTCGCGAGAGGTCCGGCCACATCCAGACCGGTCTTCTCTTCGAATACCGCAAACATAGGCGAGGGGTTGCATTCGAGGACGTGAAAGCCTTTCGACCCTCGAATGAGATCGACACCCGAAAATCGCATGTCACACGCCGCGGCGGCCGACACGGCCGCCCGGCGTTCTTCTATTGTCAGACGCGTTGACGCAACATCCCCTTCGTCGCGCCGGTAGTCCAGTTCGGTGGAATGAATCTCCGCGGCCGCCACGACGCGTTTGCCTACGACGTAGACCCGTACCGAGATTCCTTCCAACAGCTCCTGAAAAAGCACTGGGGCCAACGATAGCCCCGCCAATCGCTCGCGCGACAGGTCTTCCTTCTGGACGCGGCGCACCGTCGCTCCACCCGCCAGCGGTTTGAAGACGGCGTCTCGAACGCCTTTCACAAACGCCTTCACGGCCTTGGGGTCGTTCGATGCAAGCGAACGCGGCACGGGCAATCCCGCGCGGCGGAGCAATTCAAGCTGAAACGGCTTGCGGCTGTGCTGGGAATTGACTTCGGGGGAATTCACCACCGGGACCCCTTGCGACTCCATCGAAAGAAGCGCCGATGCGATGAAAGCCAGGCGCTCTTCCCACTGCGCGAACAGTCCTCGAGGTCTGCTTTGTAGGTCCGCTTCATAGCGCGGGCTGAAAGGACTCGGACCGGTTGCCCGAAGGTAGACGGATGTCATACTCGCGGGAATAGGCTTGCCCGCAAGAACCAAGCGTCCATCCACCAACGAGGCGGTCTCGCTTTCGGGGAAAGACTCCGTGTCCCAAATCGAGACTCTCCCGCGTATCGCGCCAACCTCCTCCGAGACTCGCGCAACGTGCGGGTCTGCCCTCGGCCCGACAATCAGACAGTGTGCCACCGGGTTACTCCATCTGGCGCGCCTATACTCCCTTGGAGGCTTCCTCGCCGATGGCCAATGTCGTTACCCATCCGAACTTGCCGCCTTCTTCTCCAACGGCATACGTCGTCGCCGTCAACGCAACGGCCGGCCGCTCCAATTCCTCGATGTACAGGCGCGGCTTTGATACTTCCTTCGTCTTCTTCATTCGAGTCGCCTCATGTTTGGGCCAAGTTCTCTAGACTTCCTTACAGAAGTATATACAGAGGGAAGAATGGCCCATTACGCCACATGGTGCGACACAGGGGAGGCTATGGCTGCTACTCAAACTTGACTGTAAGTCATTCTTGGTGTAAAATCACTCTTGAGAGTGAGTCATGAGGGGGATTTTCATGAACGCCGACCCCAAGCCTGAGCACGATTCCGCTGTTCTCGAACGTCCACTTGGACGCCGCGACCGCCGTCGCGCCGAAATGCGTGCCCGCATACTCGACGCCGCCCTTAACCTCTTTGCCAAGCAGGATTACCACGCCACTACCGTTGAGCAGATCACCGAGGCAGCAGACGTTGGCAAGGGAACCTTCTTCAACTATTTCGCCTGCAAAGAACACCTCTTAGCGACGCACAGCTCCATGATCCTGGACAAGTTCGCCGCGGAACTGGACGAGCGTCATACCGGTAACAAGAGCATTCATACCGCCATCCAGAATGCGAATAGGGCCTTGGCCGAGGACCCGCTCCGCAATCCACATCTGGAACGGAATCTTTGGGGGGCTATCTTCTCCAGTTCGCACGCCACGGAACACATCACGGAAACCGTCCTGAAGGCCGTGGAACTTTTGACCATTGTCTATGCCGAGGCTCAGGGAACGGGAGAAGTCAGAGCGGACCTTGCGCCAAGGCATTTGGCGCGCCTTACCGTGCAGAGTTTCTTGGGGGCTTCGGTCATGTGGGCCTTCGATCCATCCACGCCATTCCCAGAGTGGCTGGACGGGTGTTTCGACGCGCTTTGGGACGGCATCGCCGCGGACGGACACCGCACTTCGGAGTTTGGCAAATCCAGCACGTCCTAGGGGGGCGCGCGTAGGTTGTAGTCGCAGTACGGGACGCGAGGAAGAGGACGATGAACTCGAAACTCAGGTATCTAGGAATTGGTGTGCTTGCGGCGGCTTTGGCCGTTACCGGGGGCTACGTAGCATTCGCCCGGACTGGCCAAGCGGAATCCGTGTTGCGCAGCGATACGCCTCCCGAATTGCCGGACACGACGCGCCGCGTCTCCGTTCAAGTCACCCGCGCGGAACTGCGCAAGTTCGAAGAGAAACTGACCGTCCAAGGAAACGTCCTGGCGAAGACATACGCAGTGATTTCCACCCGAGTCGGCGGTCCGCTGGAAAGCATCTTCGTGGACGAAGGCGACGCAGTTGTCGCCGGTGAGACCAAGCTATTTCAGGTTGATACCGTCAAGGTGCTCAAAGCCGTGACGATTCATGAGCAAGACCTCGCCTTGGCGCGATGCGGATTACGAGAGGCCCAAGCCCAACTCGAAAAGGTCGAAGCTGACCTCAACAAAGCCGACTTGGACTGGGACCGGTTCCAACGTCTTCGCGAGAAGGGTGTCGTATCGCAGGACTTGCTCGAACAACAAGAGTCGCGCCAGAAGCAGACCGCTGCAGGTAAGAAGCTCGCTTTGACGGGCGTCGATGTCGCCGCGGAACGGGTTCGACAGGCCGAGACGGCCTTGGGCCTGGCGAAGAAAGATTTGTCCGATTCGCTCATCGTGGCCCCGATTAGCGGCAGGGTGAGCAAGCGGTTTCGGGAACAAGGGGAAATGACGGATTCCGGATCGCCGGTGGTGCGGATAGACGACCCGTCCGTAATAGAGGTGTCAGTGTTTCTGCCGGCCCAATATTACGCACGGGTCGTTCCGGGGACCACACGCGTTCGTATCCGCGTATATGGCGTAGACGCGGGCGAGCATGTGATTACGTACGCCAGCCCGACGGTGGATCCCATGCTTCGCACCTTTGAAGTAAAGTGCGAGTTGAAGGATCCACCGTCGGGAGTCGTCCCCGGGTCGATGGCGGAGGCGGACGTGCTCGTTCAGGAACGTGAAGCGCTGGGCGTGCCGTCCAATGCCATCCAAGTGCGCAACGAACTCCCCATTGTCTTTGTGGCGGAGAACGACACCGCGCGATTGGTCGAGGTGAAGAAGGGCATCGAGAGCGACGGATGGGTCGAATGCGAAAGCGGCTCACTTGTGGAAGGCGCGGAGATCATTACCGTCGGTCAGTCCCTGTTGAATGATGGCTCGCCCATAGTGATTCAGCAGGAGCCCAAATAATGTTCCTCTCCAATTCCTCGGTTCGCAGACCGGTTGCCATGGCCAGTCTGATCATCGGGTTGACCCTGCTTGGAATGAACGCCTACCGAAAGGTAGGCCTCGAGTTTATGCCGAAGGTCGATATCCCGTACATCACGGTCGTGACGATCTATCCCGGCGCAAGTCCAAGCGAAATCGAGACCGACGTCGCCAAGCGGGTGGAAGACGCCGTCGTGTCGATCGACGGCCTCAAGCATGTAACCTCGACGTGCATGGAAGACCACGCGCAGACATTGCTCGAATTCAACTTGGAC
The DNA here is from genome assembly GCA_041662805.1 of Candidatus Hydrogenedentales bacterium. Taxonomy (GTDB): domain Bacteria; phylum Hydrogenedentota; class Hydrogenedentia; order Hydrogenedentales; family SLHB01; genus JAIBAQ01. The sequence goes on from JBAZRU010000077.1 coordinate 13,322, forward strand.
GTCGACGTGGATACGGCTGCGAACGACGTCCGCGAAAAGCTCGACCTCATCCTCAGCGATTTTCCCGAAGGCGTCGAGAAGCCAAAAGTCCTAAAGTACGATATCAACGCCAAACCTATCATCAACCTCGCCCTCAAGGGCAGCGTTCCCCTCGACGAACTCTACGACTACGCCGACAACACCCTGAGCGACCGTCTATCGGTATTGAGCGGCGTCGCGGAAGTACAGCTCATCGGTGGCGCCGAACGCGAGGTCCATCTCCTCCTTGACCGGCAGAAGTTGGCGGAGCGGGGATTGACCAGCGCGGACGTAGTGCAGGCCGTGGCTCAGAATGTGCGCACGATTCCCTCGGGTCGCGTGCGCGAGGACGGGACCGAGTACGCAGTCAAATTCGATGCCGAGTACAAAAGCATCGAGGCCATCGATGCCCTTGAAATTGCGTACAAGAACGAATCTCGCGTCTATCTCCGCGACGTGGGCAAAGCCATGCTCGCAAGCGCCGAACTTCGGCAAGCAGCCCTGATAGACGGCGAATCTTGCATAGGTATGCGTGTCGTCAAGAAAGCCGACGCAAATGCGGTGCAGGTCGTTGACCGGGTGAAGAGCGCAATGGGCCGCATTCAAACGGAACTGCCCGGCGGCATGGAACTGGTCTGGATTTCCGATGACGGCGACTTTATCGAGTCCAGCGTAGATAGCGCGGTCTCGAGTATTTGGCAAGGCGTCTTGCTCACCGCGGCGATTCTGTTCCTCTTTCTCTACAATATCCGAGCCACGTTGATTGTGGCGATCACGATGCCCTTGACGGTCATTATCGGTCTCTTCTTCATCCAGGGCTTCGGGTACACCCTGAACACATCGACACTCCTTTCCTTCGGCCTTTCCGTCGGAATTCTCGTCACGAACTCGATCATCGTGTTGGAAGCGGTCTCCAAGCGTTTTGCCGAAGGGATGACCGCCAAAGAGGCGGCGCGCGTCGGTTCGGGCGAAGCGGCGGTGGCCGTTCTCGCGAGCGCTGGCACCAACGTGGTTGTGCTCTTTCCGATTATTACCATGGGGTCGCTGGTCGGCCGGTTCTTCGCACCGTTCGCGCTGACCATGGTTGTCGTGACGCTTGTGTCGTTGTTCATCAGCTTCACGCTCACTCCTATCCTGTGCGCCGTCATGCTGAAGCGCTCGCAACGAAAAGGCATCTTGACGCGCATCGAAGGCGTGTTTAATGGAATCCTCGAGCGTATCACGAACATCTACACCGGGTTTCTTCGCTTCTTCGCTCGCCATAGATTGGCCGCAGCTGCCGTCTTGCTGGTCACTGTTGCGGCGTTCGTTCACTCCATGTTTGTCGCTTCCACGCTGGGCATGAGCTTTGTCCCCAATTCCGATGTCGGCGAGATTCTCGTCAAACTTGAGTACCCCACAAAGTACGACCTCAAGCAAACGGTCAGCCGCGTGAATGATGTCGAGATCGCACTCAAGGATATGCCGGGACTCAATCACGTGTTCACGAACGTGGGCAAAGTCGAAGGCGTTGTTGGCAAATCCTCCGAGGGTGTCTACCTCGCCCAAGTCCTGTTGAAGTTCTGCAGCAAGACGGAACGCCAAGAGACTCTCGAGATGCTTCTGAACGAGACCCGATCGCGTCTTGTCAACATCTCGGATTGTATCGTTACCGCAAACGCAGCCGACATGATCGGCGGTCAAAGTTCGGCGATTGAACTGGAAATTGCGGGCGACGACTTCGAGAAGTTGGACGGCTTGGCCTTGGCAACCCAGAAGCATGCGCGAACGATCCCGGGTATTCTCGACCCAGACACGTCAGTCCGTGAAGGCAAGCCGGAACTTCGCATTCGTCCGAATCGCGCCGTGCTGTCGGAACTCGGAGTGCCAGCCGTAAACCTCGGACTTGCGCTTCGCGGCAATCTCGAAGGTATTAAGGCCGGCGTGTATAAGGCGGGCGACCGGTCCTACGACATCCGTGTGAAGTTTGCCGAGGAGGAAGGAAAGGAGCAGGTAGCTTCCTTCCAATTTCCGGGTATGCCAGGCAGCGCCCTGCTTCTTACCAATTTTGCGGATGTGCAGCAGGGGATATCGCCCATTCAGATCACGCGCAATGATAAGCGCCGCATTTCTAAAGTGTATGCGAATCTAGCGGAGAAGAAGCCGCTCAGTACCGCGGTAGCCGAACTCAACCAAGTGTTCGAAAAAGAAGCCGAATTACCCACCGGCTATAGCTATGGCTACCGGGGCGAATTCGAGCGCATGCAGGAGTCCGGCGAAGCGTTTCTCGAAGCAGGTCTGATTGCGATACTTCTCACCTACCTCACGCTTGCCGCCATTCTCGA